>JAWVFS010000071.1:0-4954 GCA_033855795.1 Solirubrobacteraceae bacterium
GAGGGCCTGGTCACGCTGATCGGGGCGACGACGGAGAACCCGTACTTCGAGGTCAATTCCGCGCTGCTGTCGCGCACGCAGGTCTACGAACTGCACGCCCTCACGGCCGAGGATCTGTTGGTCCTGCTGCGGCGCGCGGTGGAGCGCGGCGAGTGCGGCGCGGCCAACGTCGGCGACGACGTGCTCGAGTTCCTCGCGGCGCGCGCCGGCGGCGACGCGCGGACCGCCCTGTCGGGCCTCGAGCTGGCCTGCGAGGCGGACGGCGACGGGGACGTCACGATCGAGCACGCGGAAGACGCGCTCCAGCGCAAGGCGCTGCGCTACGACCGTAACGCCGACCAGCATTACGACTACATCTCGGCCTGGATCAAGGCGACGCGCGGCTCGGATCCCGACGCGTCCCTGTACTACCTCGCGGTGATGCTCGAGGGCGGCGAGGACCCCCGTTTCATCGCGCGCCGGATGGTGATCCTCGCCTCGGAGGACGTCGGCAACGCCGACCCGCGGGCGCTGGAGGTCGCGGTCGCGGCGGCGCACGCCGTGGAGCACGTGGGCCTCCCCGAGGGCCAGTTCGCGCTGGCCCAGGCGGCGATCTATCTGGCCCTGGCGCCGAAGTCCGACGCGGTCAAGCGGGCGATCGGCGCCGCCCGGCGCCACGTGCGCGACCAGGGAGCCGAGCTGCCGCCCGACTACCTGCGCTCCGGCGCCTACCCGGGCGCCGCCAAGCTCGGTCGCGGCGAGGGCTATGACTACCCGCACGCCCGCCCGGGACAGGTCTCCCCGCAGGACCTGCTTCCTCCTGACGTTGAGGGCAGCCGCTTCTACGAGCCCGGGGAGGCTGAGGCGGAGCTGGCGCGGCGTATGGCGGAGATCAGGCGCGCGCGCGGGCGCGACGTGTGAGGTCGATCACACCCGGCCGTTTCTTTACAGGTGACGAATGTTCGGTTGCGAACCTCCTCGACGATGCCTCTCGGTCGAGATCCCGGTGCCCTGCTGTCGCGCTCCTACGAGCTGCCGGCCGGCCCGCGCGTGCGGCTTCGCCTCTCGCGGCGCACGGACCTGCCCGGAATGCGCGCGTTGCTGGGCCAGCGAGGCGTCGAGGCCAGCGACCTGGAGCTCGAGCGCCTCGTGCGCTACGACCCTCGCCGGCGCGTGGTGCTCTGTGCCATGGCGCCGGTCAGCGGGGCCGAGACCGTCGTCGGCGTCGGCGCCATCGACCTGGACGCCGCCGCCGAGCCGGAGACGATCGTGGTGGACGAACGTCTCACCCACGGGCTGGGCAGGCTGCTCGCTGAAGCGCTCGTCCAGCACGCGCTGATCCACGCGCGGCGAACGGCGTAGGCGATAATCGGCCGCGATGGCGGCCACCCAGGAATCCGTCGCCGCGGCCGGCGCGCTGGAGTCGTTCAGCCCGACCACCGGCGAGCGGCTGGGCAGCGTGCCGACGGTCCCACCCGACGCGGTCCAGGGCATCGTCGACGAGGTCGCGCAGGTCCAGCCGTTCTGGGCCCAGCTCCCGTTCGCCGACCGCAGCCGCTACATGCGCCGCACCGCGCAGGTGATCCTCGACGAGATCGACGACATCCGCGACCTCATCGCCCGCGAGCAGGGCAAGCCTCGGGTCGAGGCCTACACGATGGAACTGCTGCCGACGATCGACGCGCTGCACTGGATCGCTTCCCAGGGCCCGGAGATCCTCGGTGATGAGCGCGTCCGTACCCCGCAGCCGTTCTTTGCGACCAAGCGCGCGAGCTTCGCGTACGAGCCGCTGGGCGTGGTCGGCGTGATCGCGCCCTGGAATTACCCGTGGACGATCCCGCTCGGCGATGTGGCGATGGCGCTGATGGCGGGGAACGGCGTCGTGCTCAAGCCGGCGTCGCTGACGTGCCTGATCGGGCAGCGGATCCAACGCGTCTTCGAGCGTGCCGGCCTGCCCGAGGGCCTGCTGCGGGTCGTCCACGGGGGCGGCGCCGTCGGCCAGGCGCTGGTCGAATCGAGCGTGGCCAAGGTGTTCTTCACGGGGTCCGTCGAGGTGGGACGCTCGGTGGGCGAGACGTGTGCCCGAGGGCTCAAGGGCTCGGTGCTCGAGCTGGGCGGCAAGGACCCAATGGTCGTGCTCGCCGACGCCCACATCCCGAACGCCGTCTCGGGCGCGTTGTGGGGCGGTTTCGCCAACGCCGGGCAGACCTGCTCGGGCATCGAGCGGGTCTACGTGTCGCGCGCGGCGGCCGATCGCTTCATCGAGGGCGTCGTCGCCGGCGCCCGGCGCCTGCGCGTCGGCGACCCACTCGACTGGTCCACCCAGGTCGGTCCGATGGCCTCACGGGCGCAGTTCGAGGTCGTTCGCGACCTTGTGGACGACGCGGTCGCGGCGGGCGCGCAACTGCGCTGCGGCGGCCCGGTGACGGTGCCCGGCCTCGACGCCGCCGAGTTCTACGCCCCCGCGGTCCTCACGGGCGTCACCCACGAGATGCGAATCATGCGCGAGGAGGTGTTCGGGCCGGTGCTGCCGATCGTCACGGTGGACAGCGAGGACGAGGCCGTCGCGCTGGCCAACGACTCACGGTTCGGTCTCGGCGCGTCGGTTTGGACGCGGGACCGGCTGCGCGGGGACCGCATCGCACGCGAGCTGGAGTCCGGGATGGTGTGGATCAACGACCACATGTACTCCCACGGCGCCTTCCAGTGCGCCTGGGGCGGAGTGAAGGAGTCGGGTCTCGGCAGGGCGCATTCCAAGTTCGGCTTCTACGAGTGCGTGAACGTCAAGCAGCTCGTGTGGGAGCCGGGGCGGATCCGCGACTTCTGGTGGCACCCGTACGACGAGACGCTCGGGGAAGCCGTCAAGACCGCGGCCCGGCTGCTGTACGGGCGCGAGGCGGATCGCGGCAAGGCCTGGCGCGAGGGAGGCCTGGCGCTGGCGAAGCTCGCGGGCCGAACGCTGCGTCGATCGCGCCAGCGCTGACGCGCTGACGTCTACCCTGTGGGGCGATGCCCGCGCAGGCCTACAGCGGCAAGGAGTGCGTCTGCCAGCTCCGCAAGGGGGTGTGCGACCAGTCCTGCGTGCAGGGCATGCTCGACACGCCCTTCTACATCGCCTGTCTGCGGCTGAGCGGGCGGCGCTGCCTCGTCGTAGGGGGCGGTGAGGTCGGCCTGGAGAAGGTCGAAGGACTGCTGGCCTGCGACGCCGACGTGAGGTTGGTGGCGCCGGACGCCGTGCCCGAGCTCGAGGAGCTGGCCCGCGAGGGCTCGATCGACTGGGAGCGGCGCGCCTACGAGCCCGCCGACCTGGAGGGCTCGTTCCTGGCGATCGCCTCCACCGACGACACCGACGTCAACATCCGGGTCTACGAGGATGCGGAGGCGCGGGCCATGCTCGTCAACGTCGTCGACGTCCCGCCGCTGTGCAACTTCATCCTCCCCGCGATCGTGCGCACGGGCCCGCTGGCCATCGCGATCTCCACGGCCGGCGCCTCGCCCGCCCTGGCCAAACGCATGAAGCGGGAGATCGCCGACGCCTACGGCGAGCCCTACGCGCGCCTGGCCGTGATCCTCAACGACGCGCGCGGCTGGGCCAAGGCGAGCCTGCCCACCTACCAGGACCGCAAGGCCTTCTTCGAGGGGATCGTGAACGGCGACCCCGACCCCGTGGAGCTGCTGCGCGAGGGCGACGAGCGCGCGGTGCGCGACCTCGTCACGGCCGCCCAGCGCGTGCACGCACCGGCCTGACGGACTACGGGCGCGTAAGCTCGCGCGCGTGGCTGCCGCGGATGAGCCGGCCGTCGAGCTGCACGATCTCGGGCGCGACTACGGAGAACGCGCCGCCCTGCGCGGCGTCACCATCGCCGTGCCGGCCGGCACGACGCTCGCGGTCTTCGGACCCAACGGCGCAGGGAAATCCACGCAGCTGCGCCAGCTCGCCACGCTCGTGCGCCCCCACCGGGGCCGCGCGCGCGTGCTCGGCCGGGAGCTCCCGCGCGAGGGCTGGGCGGTGCGCGGCCGCGTCGGCCTGCTCGGCCACGAGCCGCTGCTGTACCGCGATCTGACCGGGCGCGAGAACCTGGGCTACCAGGCGCGGCTGTTCGGCGTCGACGGGGGGCGGGTCGAGGACCTGCTGGAGCGCACGGGCATGGCACGGCGGGCCGACGAGCCGCTGCGCACGCTGTCCCGCGGCATGGTGCAGCGCCTGGCGGTGTGCCGGACCGTGCTGCACGACCCTGCGCTGCTGCTGCTCGACGAGCCGCTGGCGAACCTCGACCCCGCGGCCGTCGAGGCCGTCGAGCCGCTGATCGGCCGGGCCGCCGGCCGCACGCGAGTGGTCACGAGCCACGACCCGGGAGCCGGGCTGCGCGAGGCGGACCTCGTGCTCGGGCTCCGGGGCGGGCGCGCCGTGATCGCCGCCGGAGCCCAGGAGGTCACCGAGGCCGACGTGAGGGCGCTGTATCGATGAGGCGCACGGTCGCCGCGCTGCTGCGCAAGGACGTGCGGCTCGAGCTGCGCACGAAGGAGACCGTGCCGGCGATGGGTCTGTTCGCCGTCACCACCTTCGTGGTCTTCCACTTCGGCCTCAACCGCGGCTCGGTGAGCGGCGACCTCGCGGCCGGGGTCTTCTGGGTCACCCTGCTGTTCGCCGCCATGCTGGGAATCAACCGGCTGTTCGTGGCCGAGCGCGAGCAGGGCGGCTTCGACGCCTTCCTGCTGGCGCCCGCGGACCGCACGGCACTGCTGGTGGCGAAGGCCATCGCCCTGTTCGCCTTCCTGTCCGTGCTCGAGCTGATCGCCGTTCCGGCCTTCGCGCTGCTCCTGCTCGATCCCTCGCCGTGGCCCGCGCTCCCGGGCCTGATCGGCGTCCTGGTGCTCGCCAACGCCGGCATCGCCGTGATCGGCACGCTCGCCTCCGCGCTGGCGATCCAGACGCGCGCGCGCGACCTGATCGCGCCGCTGCTCGCCCTACCGC
>JAWVFS010000072.1:0-12849 GCA_033855795.1 Solirubrobacteraceae bacterium
CCGCCGCCACGGTCCGGCTGCTCACCGATCGCCTGCGCGCCTGGCAGGTGGCGACGGTCCTGCTCGTCCTCGTGGAGGGGACCGCGGGCCTCTGGCTGTCGGTCGAGACCAACGCGCCTCCCGGCGCCACCATCGCCGTGATCGGGGGCGGCGCGTTCGCTCTGGCGGCCGTCGCCCGCGCCCTGCGAGGTCGCCGCCTCGTCGCGCTCGCGGCGGCGGCGCTGCTCGGCGGCGCACTCGTCGCCGGCTGCGGCTCGAGCAGTGGTAGCGCCGGCGGCAAGCTCGACGTCGTGGCCACGACCACCCAGCTCGGCGACTTCGTGCGCGCCGTGGGCGGCGACCGGGTGGCCGTCCACCAAATCCTCCAGCCCAACACGGACCCGCACGACTACGAGCCGCGGCCCAGCGACGTGCAGAGCGTGGCCAACGCGAAGCTCGTGTTCGCGAGCGGCGACGGGCTCGATCACTGGATCGGGAAGGTGATCTCCCAGGCGGGTGGCCAGGCGAAGCTCGTGGACGTCGGCGGGAGCGTCCCGGTCAAGGTTGCCGGCGAGACCTCGGGCCCCGCGGCGTCGCGGTATGACCCGCATTGGTGGCATGACCCCGTCAATGCGAAAGCGGCGGTCGCGCGCATTCGCGGCGCCCTGGCCAAGGCCGACCCCTCCCACGCCGCGCAGTTCGCCCGCAACGCCGCGGCCTACGCGGCCCGCCTCGACGCGCTGGACGGTGGCATCCGGGCTTGCCTCGCCGGGGTGCCGCCGGCACAGCGCAAGCTCGTGACCAACCACGACGCCTTCAACTACTTCGCCAAGCACTACGGCATCGCCGTGATCGGTGCCGTGATCCCCTCGCAGACGACCCAGGCCCAGCCCTCGGCCGGCGACGTCGCCCAGCTCACCGACCAGATTCGCCGCGAGCACGTCAGGGCCATCTTCCCCGAGAGCTCGCTCAGCCCGAAGGTGGTCGACGCGATCGCCCGCGACACCGGTGCGTCGGCGAACAACACGCTGTACGGCGACACGCTCGGCCCGAAGGGCTCCGCGGGCGCGACGTATCTGCGCATGGAGCAGGCGAACGCCGACGCGATGGTGCGGGGCTTCACCGGCGGAGCCCGGCGATGCACGATCCCGGGAATCGGGTGAGTCCGGAGCCACTCGCGGAGGCGCGCGGCCTGGCGGCGCGGTACGGCGGCGGAGCGCTCGCGATCGACGGCGTGACCTTCGCGGCCCAGGCGGGTCGGCGGATGGCGCTGCTCGGACCCAACGGCGGGGGCAAGACCACGCTCTTCCGCGTCCTGCTCGGCGAGCTGCCCCCGGCCGCCGGAGAGCTGCGCGTCGCTGCGCGCGCCGCCACGGTGCCGCAAACCGAGCGCTCGCGGCTCGACTACCCGGTCACCGCGCTCGACGTGGCGCTCATGGGGACGATCGCCGGTCTCCCGTGGTGGCGGCGGCCGGGGCGGGCGGAGCGCCGGCTCGCGCTCGACGCGCTCGCGGCGGTGGGACTGCGCGAGCAGTCCGGCCGCTCCTTCGGTGAGCTCTCGGGCGGGCAGCGCCAGCGGGTGCTGGTGGCGCGCGCGCTCGTCCAGGACGCGGGACTGCTGCTCCTCGACGAGCCGTTCTCCGGGGTCGACCGGCCCAGCGCCGACCTGCTGACCGGCCTCATCGACCGCCTCGCGGCCGAGGGCCGGTGCGTCATCGTCGCCACCCACGACGTCGAACAGGCGCGCAGCTGGGACCTCGTCCTGTGCCTCAACCACCGGCAGGTGGCGTTCGGGCCTCCCGAGCCGACGCTCACCCGCGAGGTGCTGGAGGCGACCTACGGCGGCGCGATCGTCGACCTGCCCGCGGGCGCCGGCCCCGGACGGGCCGTGCTGCCGGCCCACCACCATGCCCACTGACGCCGTCATCGCGACCATCTGGGGTGCGCTCGCCGCCCCCTGGCAGGACGGCACGCTGCTGCGCGCTTTCGCGGAGGTCGCCCTCATCGGCGCGGTGGGCGGCGTGCTCGGCTGCTGGATCGTGCTCTACGGGCTCTCCTATGGCGCCGAGTCGCTCGCGCACGCCCTGTTCCCCGGCCTCGTCGCGGCCGCGCTGCTCGGTATCCCGATCGTGATCGGGGGGACGGCGGGGCTCATTGTGGCCGCGCTGGCCGTCGCCGCGGCCGGTCGCGTCCCGAAGATCGGCGGCGACACGGCGATCGCCGTGGTCGTCACGACGATGTTCGGCCTCGGCGTGCTGCTCGCCCTCTCGCCCGCGTCTCCGCCGGGTGTCGGCGGGCTGCTCTTCGGCGATGTGCTCGGTTTGTCCGACGGCGACCTGCTGCTGAGCCTGGTGCTGGCCGTCGCGGTGCTGGTGGCGCTCCGGCTGCTGCACGGGCGCCTGCTGGCGGTGGGGTTCGACCGGGGGAGCGCGCGCTCGCTGGGCGCCGCGCCGGCGCTCGTGGACGCGGCGCTGCTCGTGCTCGTCGCCGTCGCGATCCTCGTCGCCGTCCAGGGCCTGGGCAATCTCCTGGTCGTCGCCGTGCTGATCGCGCCCGCCGCGACCGCGCGGCTGCTGGCCCGGCGGGTGGTGCCGATGATGGCGGCCGCCGCGGCGCTCGCCGTCGCCGCCGGCGTCGCAGGCCTGTACCTCTCCTATTACGCGAGCACGGCGGGCGGTGCGTCGATCGCCGCGGTCATGGTGGCGATGTACCTGGCTGCACTTGCCGGCACGTCGTTGAGACCGCGTATCATTTCTGCCCGTGCCTGACGTCCACCACGTCCAATGGGCCGACCACGCCCAGGCCCGCCTCGCCCACGCCGGCTTCCGCCGCGGCGGGGCCCGGCGCGCGGTGATCGAGTTGCTCGACCGCCAGGCCTGCGCGCTGACGGCGCACGAGATCGACGAGCGCCTGCGCGCCGAGGGCCGCAGCGTGGGCCGGGCCAGCGTCTACCGCGCGCTGGAGCAGCTCACGGACCTGCACCTCGTCGCGCGGCTGGAGGTGGGCCAGGACGCCGCGCGCTACGAGCCCGTCCACCCCAGCGGCGAGCACCACCACCACCTCGTCTGCGACACGTGCGGCCGGATCACCCCGTTCGAGGACAGCGGGCTCGAGGCCGCGATCGACCGCCTCTCACGGCGCGTGCGCTTCGACGTCGGCGACCACGACGTCGTGCTTCACGGGTCGTGCGAGGCGTGCCGTAATTGAGCGTCCTCGCCCGCAACACCGATGGCTACGAGATCGACACCGACCCGGGCCGGGTCGACGTTGCCGCCGTCCACCGGTTCCTGAGCGAGGAGTCCTACTGGTCGCCCGGCGTGCCGCGCGACGTCGTCGAGCGCTCGCTGCAGTGGTCGCTGTGCTTCGGTTGCTACGCGCCCGACGGCTCGCTCGCCGGATTCGCCCGCGCGGTCACCGACCGGGCCGTGTTCGCCTACCTGGCCGACGTGTTCGTGCTGGCCGACCATCGCGGCCGGGGCCTCGGCGTGTGGCTGATGGAGACGATGCTCGGCCACCCCGACCTCCAGGGCCTCCGGCGCGTGTTCCTCGTCACGGCCGACGCTCACGGGCTCTACGAGCGGTTCGGCTTTCACCCCCCGCGCGGCGTCGAGCGCTTCATGGAGATCGCGCGCGACCCGACCGAGCTGTACTAGCCTGCGCCGATCTTGCGCCGCGTCCTCCTGCCCGTGCCGCTCGTCGCACTGCTGCTCGTGGCGGGCTGCGGCGGCGGAAAGACGAAGACCCAGACGGTCGTCAGCACCCAGACAGTGGTGCGGACCGTCACGACGCCGCCCACCACGCCCGGAACGACGCCGAGCACGACCGGCACCGCGCCCGCGCCCACTCCGTCCGGCCCACAGTCCTGCGGGAAGATCGACATCACCTACCCCAACGGCGAGGGCGGCTCCTCGGCGGTCGGCATCGTCGCGACCGGACTCGGCTGCGGCGAGGCCCGAGCCGTCACCCGCGCCTGCCAGCGCGGCAACCTCACGTCGGGGTGGACCGCGCGCCGGGGCAGCGGGAGCGGCATCGTCATGACCTCGGGCAGCCGCCGGATCACGTTCCAGCTGGCCGGCGGCGGCGGCTGCCTGCCCTAGCGGCCCCTAGAGGCCGTCGCCGGCGGCCTCCCCCAGCAGCGCGCGGGCGATCACGAGTCGCTGGATCTCGCTCGTCCCCTCGTAGATCTCGGTCACCTTGGCGTCGCGGTAGTAGCGCTCGGCCGGGAACTCCTTCGTGTAGCCGTATCCGCCGAGCACCTGGATCGCCTCGCCGGTCTGGCGGCGGGCCACGGCCGACGCGAACAGCTTGGCCTGCGCGCCCTCGACGGTGTGCGGTCGCCCGGCAGCCTTGAGCCGCGCGGCGCGCCACGTCAGGGCCCGTGCCGCCTCGATCTCGGTCTGCATGTCGGCGAGCCGGTGCTGGATCGCCTGGAACCCGCCGATCGGGCGGCCGAAGGCGCGCCGCTCGCGCGCGTAGCCGGACGCCAGGTCGAGCGCCGCCTGCGCGATCCCGGTCGCCTGGGCGGCGATGCCGATCCGCCCGCCGTCGAGGGTTGACAGGGCGATGCGCATGCCGGCCCCCGGCTCGCCCAGGGGCTCCGCCGGGGTTCCCTCGAAGGCGAGGTCCGCGGTGCTCGACGAGTTCAGGCCCAGCTTGTCCTCCTCGCGGACCGCGGCGAAGCCCGGTGCGCCGCGGCGCACGACGTGGGCGCCGATGCGGTCGTCCTCGTCGCGGGCGAACACGACCACGACGTCCGCGTGGGAGCCGTTCGTGATCCACTGCTTGGCGCCGGTCACGCGCCCGTCGCGAGCCGCCGTCCGCAACGCGGCCGCGTCGGAGCCGGCCTCGGCCTCGGTCAGCGCGAAGGCGGCCAGCTCGTCGCCGCGCGCCAGCGGCGGCACGAGCCGCTCCGCCTGCTCACGGCTGCCGTGGGCGAGGATCGGCAGCGTCCCGGCGCCCGTGTGCACGGCGACGGTCACGCCGACGCCGGCATCGGCGCGGGACAGCTCCTCGAGCACGAGGACGTACGCGAGGTAGTCCGCGCCGGCGCCGCCGTGCTCGGCGGGCACGCACACGCCCATCAACCCCAGCTCGCCGAGCCGGCCGAACAGCTCGCGCGGGAACCGGTGCTCGCGGTCCCACTCCGGAGCCTGCGGCGCCACGACCTCGTCGGCGAATCGCCGTGCGAGGTCACGGATCGCGCGCTGCTCGTCGCTGAGCTCGTGCTGGCTCATCGCCGGCGCGGGAGCCGGACGCGTCTGGCCGGGCGCCGCCGGCGCACGAACGCGCTGCTGGCGCTCCCGGCGAGCGCGGCCACGACGATCGCCGCGAGCAGCTTCAGGCGCCGGCCGAGCGTCTCGAAGCGCATGATCTCCCAACCCTGCTCCCCCGCCACGCGGGCCAGCGGCGCGTCGGGGTTCACGGCCACCGGGTGTCCGACGAGCCGCAGGAAGGGCAGGTCGGACTCGGAGTCCGAGTAGGCGTAGGACGCCGCCAGGTCGATCCCTTCGCGCTCGGCCAGCTCCCGCACGGCCTCCGCCTTGCCTTCGCGGTACACGAACGGCCCGTCGATGCGGCCCGTATAGGTGCCGTCGACGACCTCGGGTCGCGTGCCGACGGCCCCGTCGAAGCGCAGCACCTCCGCCAGGATCTCGGCCAGCTCGGCCGACGCCGCCGTGCAGATGTAGACCGGCCGACCCGCGTCCTGGTGCTCGTAGGCGACCTGCAGCATCTGGTCGTAGACGCGCGGGAGGATGCCGCCGAGCATGCTGGGCCCCAGGCGCAGCAGATCGCGCTGGCGCACGCCCGCGAGCGCCTGGCCGACCCGCTCGCGCACGGCGTCGGTGGAGGCGTCGGTCGAGCCCTTGAGGCGGAACGCGACGTTCGCGACCGCGTCGCCGACAAGCGCCCGGCGCGGCATCAGCCCCGACTTGTACGCCGCGCGCGCGAACTCGAAGGCGCTTGAACCCGCCATCAGGGTTCGGTCGAGGTCGAAGAAGGCGGCGCCGCGGTTGACAGAGTCGTCAGTCATCAGACGTCAGTCGTCAGAGGCTAGATCCCGGCCCTTCGCAACTGACGACTGACGACTGGCGACTGACGACTTCGGGCTCAGCCGCCGTTGACGTCGACGATGACCGCATCCCCCTGCCCCCCGCCGGAGCAGATTGCGGCGCAGCCCTTCCCGCCGCCACGCCGGCGCAGCTCGTGCACGAGCGCGCCGAGGATGCGCGCGCCCGACGCCCCGATCGGGTGGCCGATCGCCACGGCGCCGCCGTTGACGTTGACCTTGTCCTCGTCGATGCCGAGCACGCGGATCGAATTCAGCGTGACCGAGGCGAACGCCTCGTTGATCTCCCAGAGGTCGATGTCGTCGGCGCTCATTCCGGCCTTCTCGAGCGCCTTCTTGGCCGCGGCGGCCGGCGTGCGTGCGAGATAGGGGAAGTCGTCCGCCACCTGGGCCTGGGCGACGATCGTCGCCAACGGCGACTTGCCGTTCCGCTCGGCCCACTCGTCCGAGGACAGCACGAGCGCGCCGCCGCCGTCGTTGACGCCGGGCGCGTTGCCCGCGGTGTGCGTGCCGTCCTTCATGAAGATCGGTGGCAGCTTGGAGAGCACCTCGAGGCTGGTGTCGCGCCGCGGGCCCTCGTCGACCTCCACGACCGTGTCGCCCTTCTTGCCCTTGACGGTCACCGGGACGATCTCCTCCGACAGGCGGCCCTCGTCGGTCGCCTGCAGCGCCAGCTCGTGGGAGCGCAGCGCCCAGCGGTCCATGTCGGCGCGGGTCATCTCCAGCTCGGCGGCCACCTCGGAGGCCTCCTGCGCCATGTGCTTGCCGGAGAACGGGTTGGTGAGGCCGTCGTTGATCATCGCGTCGATCGCCTTGCCGTCGCCCATGCGGAAGCCGAAGCGCGCCTCCTTGAGCAGATAGGGGGCCTTCGACATCGACTCCATCCCGCCGCCGACGGCCACATCGATCTCCTCCGCCCGAATGGCATTGTCGATCAGCCCGGCGGCGCGGATGCCCGACGCACACACCTTGTTGATCGTCTCGGAGGGGACCTCCTTGGGGATGCCGCCCTTGATCTGCGCCTGCCGCGACGGGATCTGCCCCTGGCCGGCCTGGAGCACCTGACCCATGACGACGTGCTGGACCTGGTCGGGCTCCACCTGCGCGCGCTCGAGCGCCGCGGCGATCGCGGTGCCACCGAGGTCGGTGGCGTCGAGGCTGGACAGGCCGCCGCCGAGCTTGCCGATCGGCGTGCGGGCGGCGGACAGGATCACGGTGCTGGGCATCGGTGGTTTCGGT
The DNA here is from genome assembly GCA_033855795.1 of Solirubrobacteraceae bacterium. Classification (GTDB taxonomy): domain Bacteria; phylum Actinomycetota; class Thermoleophilia; order Solirubrobacterales; family Solirubrobacteraceae; genus JALYZC01. Next base: position 7,286 of record JAWVFS010000072.1, read on the forward strand.
CTCCCGGTCGCGGACGAAGGCGATGAAGTGTAGGAGACGCCGGTATCGTGCCCGCCTCGATGGAGGTCCGAGCCACCACCGAATCGCCGCTGCAGACGGGCGCCGACACGGTCTGCGTGGGCCTCATCGAGGGCGAGGGAGTCGCCCACGACGTGGCCGATGGGGCGCTGGAGGCGCTGGTCGAGTCCGGTGAGGCGCGGACCGCGCCGCGCAAGGTCGCGGTCGGACACGCCGAAGGCGTGCGCTGGCTGCTCGTGGGCCTCGGCCCGCGTGACGAGTTGGATGCCGAGGGCGCGCGCGTGGCCGCCGCCGTGGCCGAAGGGCGGGCGCGCGAGCTTGGCTCGCGGACGCTGTGCTGGGAGCTGCCCCACCACGTCGACGACGCCTTCGCCGGCGGCCTGGTCGAGGGCACGGTGCTCTCGGCCTACCGCTTCGACCGCTTCAAGAGCGACCCGGGCGGGGACCGGCTTGGCCCGGAGTCCCTCGTGGTGAGTGCCCACCACGACGTCGCCGGGCCGGTCGAGGCGGCGGCCGTGACCGCGGCGGCGCAGAACGCCGCCCGCGACCTGCAGAACACGCCCGCCAACGAGCTGACGCCGACTCGGCTGGGCGAGCGGGCCCGCGAGCTGGCGGACGAGGTCGACGGCCTGACGGCGGAGATCGACGGCCGCGAGGCGATCGTCGAGCGGGATATGGGCGCCTTCACGGCCGTGGCGCGCGGGAGCGACGAGGAGCCCGTCCTGATCACCCTGCGCTACGAGCCGGCGGACCCCAGGGGTCCCGTGCTGGGGCTCGTGGGGAAGGCCGTGACCTTCGACACGGGCGGGATCTCGATCAAGCCCTCGGCCAAGATGGCGGAGATGAAGTTCGACATGTCGGGCGGCGCCGCCGTCCTGGAGGCGGTCGGCGCGATCGCCCGGATGGCCCTGCCCGTGCGCGTCGTGGCGGTGATCGGGGCGACCGAGAACATGCCCAGCGGCCACGCGGTCAAGCCCGGCGACATCGTGCGCGCCCGCAACGGCACCACGATCGAGGTCAACAACACGGACGCCGAGGGGCGCCTGGTGCTGTCGGACTGCCTCGCGTGGGCGGTTGAGCAGGGCGCCGAGCGGATCGTGGACCTGGCCACGCTGACGGGTGCGATCATCGTCGCCCTGGGCTCGACGCACGCGGGGCTGTTCGCCAACGACGACGCCTGGGCCGCCGAGGTCGAGGCGGCCGCGCGCGAGAGCGGCGAGCTCGTCTGGCGCCTGCCGCTGCACGCCGAGTACGCGGAGATGATCGAGGGCCGCTACGCCGACATCGTCAACGCGACCGAGGCCCGCAAGGCCAGCTCGATCACCGCCGCCGAGTTCCTCAAGCGCTTCGTCGGAGACGTGCCCTGGGCCCACGTCGACATCGCGGGTACGGCCTGGGACGTCGAACGGCCCTACGCGCGCAAGGGCGGCGCCGGCTTCGGCGTGCGCCTGCTGGTCGATCTCGCGCAGCGGGTCGCCGCCGGCGACTGACGCCCGGCTTTTACGGGTCGTGAATCCGGCCGCGTAACCTCTGACGCGCTGGATCGTTCCAGCACTAGTCCCTTGCGAGTGGGACGCCGGGCTTGGGTCGTCGCTTAACCGCGGCGGCCCGGGCCCGTGTATCTGACGGCGCCGGATGGTCGTCAGATAGCGTCCTCACTGGCTCGCATGCAGAGCACGCCACGCCGGGCTGCGTCCTTACCTGACGTCCCCCGGCCCGCGTCAGGTCGCTCAGCGGATGGCCAGGAGGCGCAGCAACCGGCGCCCCAGCGCCCGGTCGCCCTCCACGCGCACTGCTCCGCCCGCGACTTTGGCGAGCGCGCTGCGACCGCGCACGGTGGCGGGGTTCGGGACGCCGCCCACGAGCGGCGCGACGGTCAGCGCGACGACGTGCGGAAGTCGTCCGCTGATGCGCAGGTCGGGCGCGTCCCAGGCGCCGTCCTCGACGACCACCACGCCCTCCTCGAACGCCAGGCGCACGGGCGCGAGATCCTCCGCGAAGCACAGCTCGATGCGGCCCCGCATCTCCGTGACCAGCTCCGGGCGCCGGGCGGCGCCGCGCTCGACCAGCGCGAAGATGCTCGCGGCGATGCCGTCGTCGGAGGTGACGCCAAGCCGTACGTCGGGCGGGGCGCTGCCGTTCGCGGCCATCGCCGCGAGATGCTACGCGAGGGCGGCGGCCGCGCAGACGGCCAGGGTGGCGCCGAGGGCGGCGAACATCCAGGCCAACGCGCCGGTCTCGCGGCGCGCAACGAACAGGCACGCGACCGCGGCAAGGCCGCCGAGCGCGACGAAGGCCGGGCGCAGCGCACCGATGCCTGCGCCGGTGAGCTCGCGCACGAGGCCGGCCCCCGCCACGACGCCCGCCGCCGCGGCGAGCCCGACGGCCGTGCGGGCCGGCGGCGGGTGCTGCGGACCCGTCATCGCCTCGCGTTGTCGTAGGCGGCGAAGCCGCCGATCACGATGGCCGAGCCGCAGCCGACGGCTCCGATCGCGTTCGCGGCGGCGATCGCGGCCGCGCATGTGGCCGCCACGCCCGCGCCGATCGCCGTCGCCACCGCCACGCGGCGCAGCGTGCCGCGGTGGCGCCACACGAAGCCGCCGACGCCCTCGACGATCGCGGCGGCCGGGACGATGGTCGCCAGGCCTCCGAGGGCGGACGGCCCCTCCCTCACCCCCACGGCGGCGCGCATGCCCGACAGGGGCCGGAAGTCCGCCGCCGTGAACACGCGGCGCGAGGCGCACTCGCGGCCCGCAATCGCACAGGCGAGCCGCTCGGGCAGCCCGCCGTCCCCGACCGCCCGCGCGGCGATCGCCGTCACGCTGAAGGCGGCGGCCACGAGGAGCAGGAGCCCCGTCCACTCGACCGTCGACTGCCCGCGCTGGTCCCGCATTCATCGACCGTACGGCGGGTGCCACCGCCGGCGACCGCCTGCGCGAGAACCCTTACGAAGGCGCGTGGGTCAGATCTCGAGCCGGGACTCTTCGAGGTCCATTTCGCGGACCACCCGGTTCATGATCTCGTTGGAGATGGTCCCCTCGTTGCGCAACCGGACGAGAGCCTCGCGCTGCGCCGCGAGCACGGACTGGACCAACTGCTGATAGGCGAGCGAGCGGTCTTCGTACCCGTCGTCCTCGATCTTGCCGGCGCGCGCCGCGAAGCGGCGCTTGCGGTACTCGTAGAGGCCGCGCATGCGCTCGATCGTGTCGTCGCGCGTCCAGTCCTCCTCGCCGAGGGCGTCGAGCTGCTCGAGCGCAGCCTTGGCGGCGGTCAACCGCGCACGCAGCTCCTCCTCGTCCTCGCTCTCGTCGCCGTGGACGTCCAGGAACCGGATGACCGCGGGGAGCGTCAGGCCCTGGAGGACGAGCGTGGCGAAGATCACCCCGAAGGTGAGGAAGATGAGCAGGTTGCGCGCGGGGAAGGGCGTCCCGGCGTCCGTCGTGAACGGGAGCGCGAGCGCGGCGGCGAGCGAGACGGCCCCGCGCATTCCCGCCCAGGCGACCACGAAGCGCGGCCCGGCCCCGATCCGGCGCGCCCGCTGGCTGGGACGACGGTCCAGTGCCCGGATGATGTAGGGGACGCTGAAGAGCCAGGCCACGCGCACCGCGATCACCACCGCGCTCACCGCCAGCGCGTAGCCCGCCAGCGTGCCGGCCGAATATCCGCCCAGGCCGTCCACTACGGGCCGGAGCTGAAGGCCGACCAGGACGAACAGGGCCGCGTTGAGAAGGAAGTCGAGGATGTCCCAGACCATGAAGCCCTGGAGCCGCGTGCGCGCGTCGATGATGGTCGGGCCGCGGATGCCCATGTAGATGCCGGTGGTGACCGCGGCCAACACGCCCGACGCGCCGAGCGCGTCGGCCGGGATGAACGCCGCGTACCCGCTGAGCAGGGACACCGTGATGCTGAGCTGCGTATCGGACACGCGCTGGCGGATCTCCGCTATGACCCAGCCGACGATCAGCCCGATGGCGATCCCCCCGGCGGCTCCCGCCACGAACCGCAGGCCGGCGTCCGCGATGGAGAAGCTGCCGCTCACCACCGCCGCGACCGCGACGCGGTAGGCGACCAGCGCGGTCGCGTCGTTGAACAGCCCCTCCCCCTCGATCGAGCTCACCAGGCGCCGGGGCACGCCCAGACGTCGCATGATCGCGGCGCCGGCCAGCGGGTCGGTGGGCGAGACGACGGCCCCGAGCGCGAACGCCGCGGCCCAGGGCAGCCCGGTGACGAGCTCGTGCGCGACCACGCCGACGGCGCACATCGTGACCAGCACCAGCCCGACAGAGGTGAGCGTCAGGCCGCGCAGGTTGGCGCGCATGTCGTTGAGGTTCGCGAAGAAGGCCGCGCCGTAGAGCAGGGGCGGCAGGAAGATCACGAGGACGACGTTCGGGTCGAGCTTGACCGCGGGCACGCCCGGGACGAAGCCGAACAGGGCGCCGCCCACCACCAGCACGATCGGGTAGGGAAGCGACAGGCTCCGCGCCAAGGCGCCCAGCACGGTCACGGCCACCAACAGTCCGGCGATCAGAAGCTCGGCCTGCCCCATGCCGGGGAGTCTGCCGGTCCCGGCAACCCTCTGTGAGAATGCCGCCCGTGGACTTCGACCTGTCCGACGACCATCGCCTGATTCAGTCCACCGTGCGCGAGTTCGCGCGCGGCGAGGTCGCGCCGGTCGCCGAGGAGCTCGACCGCACCAAGGCGTTCCCCTACGACATCGTCCGCCGCCTGGGCGAGCTCGACCTCATGGGCATCCCCTTCCCCGAGGAGTACGGGGGCGGCGGCGGCGACACGCTGGCCTATGCGCTCGCCGTGGAGGAGCTCACGCGGGTCGACTCGTCGGTGGCGATCACGCTGTGCGCCCATACCTCGCTGGGCACGCAGCCGATCTACCTGTTCGGCAGCGAGGAGCAGAAGCGCGAGTGGCTGCCGCGGCTGTGCGCAGGCGAGCGGCTCGGCGCCTTTGGGCTGACCGAGCCAGAGGCCGGCTCGGACGCCGGCAACGTGCAAACGCGGGCGCGCCTCGAGGACGGCGAGTGGGTGATCGACGGCGCCAAGCAGTTCATCACCAACGCCGGCACCGACATCTCCGGCGTCGTCGCCATCACCGCTGTTACCAACCAGCAGGACGGCGAGAAGGAGATCTCCAACATCCTCGTCCCGAACGGCACGCCCGGCTACGAGCAGGGGGAGCCGTACCGAAAGATGGGCTGGAACGCCTCGGACACCCGCCCGCTCACGTTCACCGAGTGCCGCGTGCCCGAAGCGAACCTGCTGGGCCCACGCGGAGGAGGCTTCAAGCAGTTCCTGCACGTGCTCGACATCGGGCGCATCGGCGTGGCCGCGATGGGCGTGGGCCTCGCGCAGGGCGCGCTCGACGAGGGGCTGGCCTACGCGAAGGAGCGCCGCGCGTTCGGCCAGCCGATCTCGAAATTCCAGGCGATCGCATCCAAGCTCGCCGACATGTCGACCGAGATCGAGGCCGCGCGTCTGCTCACGTACAAGGCCGCTCGGCTCAAGGACGCCGGCGCCAACTTCACGCTCACCGC
>JAWVFS010000073.1:0-5121 GCA_033855795.1 Solirubrobacteraceae bacterium
GCGGCGTCGCGCGAGCCGATCACGACCGGGGTGCCGGCCCGCACCAAGCGGAGCGCGAGGCCGAAACCCAGCGCGCCCGTCCCGCCCACGATCGCGACCGGTGAGGCCTCCGAGCTCACGGCGGCGCAGTATAGGCTGGCGCTCTCCATGCGCCTGGAAGGACGCAGCGCCCTGGTCACCGGCGGCGCCTCGGGCATCGGGGCCGCCACCGTCCGGCGGCTGGCGGCCGAGGGTGCGCGAGTCGCCGTGGCCGACCTCGACCCCGACCGCGCCCGCGACGTGTCCGGCGAGATCGACGGCCACCCCATCCAGATGGACGTCACCGACAACGCCTCGATCGTCGCCGGCGTGGCCGCGACCGTCGAGGCGATCGGGCCGCTCGACGTGCTCGTGAACAACGCCGGTGGGGGCACGCGGGCGCCCGCGTTCTTCGTTCACACCGACGAGGACGAGTGGACGGACGGGCTGCGGCTGAACCTGTGGAGCGTGCTCGCGGTCACGCACGCGGTGCTGCCGGCGATGCAGGAGCGCGGAACCGGCGTGATCGTGAACATCGCCAGCGAGGCCGGCCGGGTGGGGTCACAGCTCTCGGTCACCTACAGCGCCGCGAAGGCGGGCGTGATCGGCTTCACCAAGGCGATCGCCCGCGAGGGCGCGCACTACGGGGTGCGCGCGAACGCGGTGGCTCCGGGGCCGATCGAGACCCCACTCCTGGAGCACATGGTGGAGACGGGCGACCTCGGGACCCGGCTGCGTCAGGGCATGATCGACTCCACGCTCATGCGCCGGCCGGGCACCCCGGACGAGGTCGCCGCGACGATCGCGTTCCTCGCCTGCGACGACGCCTCCTTCATCACGGGCCAGACGATCGGCGTCTCCGGCGGCCTCTCGCTCGGGTGACGTGGCCGAACAGCGAAGCGGTTATCGGTGCCTAGGAGCGGCGCTGTGAGGGCGGGAGGACCCGGCGAAGCCGGGTCCGGTCTCCTCCTGCCCGGGCTCGAGCGCATCGACGACTTCGTCGTCGAGGATCGACTGCTGACCGACGTGGGAGGGACGATCGGCGCGCGCGTCCTCTCCACGCCGGGCATGATCGCGATGATGGAGCGCAATGCCGCGATACTCGTGTTCGACCACCTCGAGCCCGGGCAGGCGACCGTCGGCTCTTCGAGGTGTGCGTCAAGCACGTCGCCGCGGCGGGGGAGGGCGCCACGTGCCGCGTCCGGGCGACGCTGCGGGAGGTGATCGACGAGCGCAAGCTGCGCTTCGACGTCGAGGTGGCGGAGGGCGAGCGCACGCTCGGCGTCGGCACGCACGAACGCCGCGTGATCAGCGTGCCGGGCTCGCCGCCCTCGTCCTAGCATCCTCGAGCGGCCCGTTCTCGCGGTTGTCGGTCTCGACCACGATCCGGCACGGGCGCCGCTCCAGGAGGTAGGCCGCCGTGGGACCGAGCGCGCGCTCGGACGGCGGTGCGTGCAGGGTGGCGAGGTAGACGACCTCGGAGCCACGCCGCTTGGCCTCGTCCACGAGCGCGGCGCCCGGGTTGCGCGTACGGATGAGCGCGGTGCGCACCTTGAGCCCGACGTCACGTCCGGCCAGCTTCGCGGCCTCGAGCACCCCGAGGCCGTCCGCCTCCTCCTTCTCCAGGCCCGCGTCCAGCGAGAGCTGCGCCGGCACCTGCAGCACGTACACCGCGTCGACCTCGGCGTCCGGGCCCACGAGCTTGGCGGCGCTGCGCATGGCCCTGGCGCTGACGTCCGTTCCGAAGATCGGGACGAGCGCCGACCGGTAGGCCAGCTCCTTGAAGTCCACTGGCCGTCGCCGGTGCTCGACCTTGTGCACGTCCCACACGCTGATCCCGAGGCGGCGGCGGTAGAGCACGTAGCCGGTCATGCCGAGGACCATCCACGGGATGCCGACCAGCCGGGCCTCGTCGTGGAGCACGACGACCGATACCCACGCGCCGAAGGTCCCGATGGCGCCGAACACGGCGCTGAGCGGTATGTCCTTGCCGCGGATGCGCACGTTCCACGGCATGCGGTACGGCCTGGGCTGGTCGGGTTTTCGCACCCGCAGCGCGATCACCGCGATATGTGCCGTGGTGAACGAGAGCATCGCGCCGAACGAGTAGAGGTTGCCGAGGAAATCGGTCTGGCCCGGCGTCAGCAGCACGGCGGCGACGATCGAGAACAGGATGATCGTGAAGTACGGCGTGCCGTAGCGGCTGCTGAGGCGGGCGAAGGCCGACGGTAGCTGTTGGTGCTCGGCGAGCGACCACGACAGCCGCGAGATCCCGATCAACCCCGCATTGGTGGCGATGATCAGGATCGTCGCCGCCAGCACGCCGACGTAGTAGCGCAGGACCTGCTCGAGGCCGGAACCGAGGTGCAGCGAGGACACGATGCCCAGCACCGGGTCGTTCTCGTACGTCGTTCCGAGCTGCGTGGCGAAGTGGCCGGGTGACACCTCGTGCACCGGCAACGCCGAGAGCGAGATGATCGAGATCCCGGCGAAGATGCCGAGGACGGCAATGAGCACGAGGTTGACCGTCTTCGGGACGTCGTGGTCGGGGTCCTTGGACTCCTCCGCCATGTTCGACACGGTCTCGATGCCGGTGTAGGCGACCATCGAGATCGACAGCCCGAACAGCAGCTCGCGGTAGCTCGGCGCGACGCCGAGGTGCACCTGATCGATCAGCAGCGACGGGTTGAGCACCAGCACCGCGCCCAGCACCACCAGCAGCACCTGGGTCACGAGGTCGGCGGCCGCGAGGAAGATGTTCAGCTTCGCCGAGTCGCCGATCCCGCGGATGTTCAGGGCGGCGAGGCCGGCGATCACCGCGATGCCGCCGATCACGTCGCCGGGCGGGTGGCGGAGCGCCGGGAAGAACGCCCCCAGGTAGTGAGGGACGAAGAAGGCGCTGATCGCGATCGTGATGATGTAGTCGAGCGTCAGCGCCCAGCCGGCGAAGAACGACGCCACCTCGTTGAACGCGTGACGGGCGAACGACGATGAGCCACCCGCCTCGGGGAACATCGCGGCCCCCTCGGCGTACGTCTTCGCGGTCAGCGCGAACAGGCCGCCGGCGAAGATGAACACCAGGGGCGTCAGCCCGAGCGCATGCGAGGCGACGAGGCCCAGGGCGTAGTAGATCGACGACCCGACGTTCCCGTATGCCGTGGCGAACATCCCGGGGACGCCGACGGTCCGGCGCAGGCCCTGCTGACGGAGCCGAGCCATGCGGGCACCATAGGCCCGCACCCGTCAAGCGGAAGCTAAGAAGCCGCCGGTCGCCGTAGAGGTTGCGCTAAGGCGCCGGGTCTCCCAGGCGGTAGCCGACCCCGGGGTCGGTGAGCACGTAGCGCGGCCGCGCGGGATCGGGCTCGAGCTTGGCACGGATGTGCGCGACGTGGACGCGCAGGTAGTGGGTGGCGTCGGCGTGGCCGGGTCCCCAGACCTCCTGGAGAAGCGCCCGGTGCGTGATCAGCTTGCCGTGGTGGCGTGCCAGCGCGGCCACCAGGTCGAACTCGATGGGGGTGAGGTGGATCTCCTCGCCGGCTCGCCGCACCCGGCGATCGGCGAGATCGATATCGAGGTCGCCCACGCTGACGGTGGGCTCGCCCGCCGCCTCGGCCGAGCGGCGGATCACGGCGCGCAGCCGCGCGAGCAGTTCCTCGGTCCCGAAGGGTTTGGTGACGTAGTCGTCGGCGCCGACGTCGAGCGCGCGCACCATCTCGCGCTCGTCGCCGACCGCCGAGAGCACGATGATCGGCAGCCCGCTCCAACGCCTCACCTCTCGACACACGTCGACGCCGCTGCCGTCCGGGAGCACCAGGTCGAGCAGCATCGCGTCGGGCGGGCGCACGGAGACGGCGTCGAGTGCCTCGGCCTTCGTCTGCGCGGTGGCGACGTCGTAGCCGGCGGTACGCAGTACGACCCGGAGTCCGCGCAGAATCTGCGGCTCGTCGTCGACCACCAGGACGCGGGCGTTCACGGGGCCGGGGCGGGCTGCTCGACGAGCGGGATCGAGACCGCGAACGCCGCGCCCTCCGGCGCCGCGAGCAGCCGGATGCGGCCGCCGTTGGCCTCGACGAAGCCGCGGCAGATGGCCAGTCCGAGGCCGGAGCCGCTGGTCTCGCCGGCCCGGTAGAACGGCTCGAACACGCGGTTGCGGTGCGCTGCGGCGACGCCGCGGCCGCGGTCGGCCACGGTCACCGTCACCGAGCCGCCACCGACGGCGGCGGTCACGCGGACCGGCGCGCTATCGGGGGAGAAGCGGGCCGCGTTCTCCAGCAGGTTGGCGAACACGCGCTCGAGCTGGGCGGGGTCGGCGCGAACCAGCGGCAGGTCGCGGTCAAGCGCCAGGTCTACGGGGTGGTCGGCGATCGCGGCGGCCGCGCTGCCCAGGACGTCGTGGAGGTCGCACCAGTCCGGCTGGGGCTCCACCGCGCCGGCCTCGATCTTCGAGAGGTCCAGCAGGTCGTCCACGAGCCTGGCCAGGCGCGACGACTCGACGCCGATGACGGAAACGAGGTCGGCGCGGTCGTCGGGTCCCAGCGCCGGGTCGGCGAGGCCGCCGGCCGCCGTGGTGATCGCCGTCAGCGGCGAGCGCAGGTCGTGGGAGATCGCATGGAGCACGGCCGTCTTGGCCACGTCGGCGCGGCGAGCGGCCTCGGCGTCGGCCATCCGCGCCTCCCCGCGTTTGCGCTCGACCGCGACGTCGATCAGCCGGGCCAGCGGCTCGGCGATCCGCCGCAGGTCGGCCTCCTGCCAGCCGGGCGCCGGCGTCGCGTACAGCCAGCCCGGGCGGGTGGCCAGCGGCAGGCGCAGGGCGACCTCGCCGGCCTGCGGGGCGGGCGCGGCCTCGAGGCGCAGGCGCGCGCCCGCGGCGCCGGTCGCCTCCGCCACGCGCTCGCCTACGGCGCGCAGGTCGGCGTCGAGACTGGCGCCGGCCATGACGTCGGAGGCCGCGCGCGCGAGCATCGCCGCCTCGCGCTCGCGGGCCGCGGCCAGGCGTGCGCGGTCCTCGGCCTCATGCGCGCGCTGGCGAGCCGCCGCGGCCAGGCGCCCGACGACGACGGCGGCGATCAGGAACACGACCAGCGCGACGGCGTTCTCGGAGCT
>JAWVFS010000074.1:0-9092 GCA_033855795.1 Solirubrobacteraceae bacterium
GATCACCGTGGAGATGCGCGCGCTCACCCGGCACCAGATCCGCGCCGCGGTCGAGCGCCAGGCGGCCCTGCGCCGCTAGCGCGTGCGCCTGCGGCTGCTCACCGCGCCTGACACGCCCTCCACGGGCGTGTAACGCCTGCGCGGCGACGTCACACTGTCCCGATTGTGAGCCGCAACGCCCGCGCTGAAGCCGAGGAGCGCCTGGCCGGGCGCTACGACGCGCGCGTGCTCGAGCCGTCTCCTCCGCCCGTGACCGAGGGCCCGTGGTTCGCCGATGACCCGGTGGCCCGAGGCGAGGGCGCCGGCGACCGCCCGGTCGTCTCGCCGGTCGGAAACGGCGATCTGCGCTGGGACGACCTGGCGCAGGACGACCCCGAACTGGCCGCCTGGTGCGCCGACCGCTGGCTCGGCGCCCACCGGCACCTCGGCCCCGCGCCGACGACTCTGGCCGAGACGCGCGAGAGCCTCCACTCGGTCGGCGAGCGGGTCGTGTCGAAGGCCCGTGAACACGCCAACGGCAAGATCGCCCTGCGCTACACGCGGGGCGGATTCGGCACGCCGTTCTTCGGTGACGACGTGCAGGTCCGCGTGGAGGGCACGGAGCTGGTCGTCCAGGAGGGCGCGGACGAGCGCCGCGCCCCGATCGTCACGCTGCGCGCCGCCGGCGAGCTCATCGGCGCCCACCTGCTGCCGGACGATCTCGAACTCGACGACGCCCCGCTGGCGATCGACGCCGGCGCCGCCCGCTTCCTCGGGGACTGGTACGGCTTCGCCTACTCCGTGCTGGAGGAGCTGCGATCCGGCGCCGACGCCGCGCTCGAGCCCACCCGCGTGCAGCTGTGGCCCGAGCACTTCGACGCGTCGGTCGAGCTCGGGTCCGAGGCCGGCGGGCGGCGGGCGGGTTACGGGGCATCCCCCGGCGACGGCGAGCACCCCGAGCCCTATCTGTACGTCACGCCCTGGGCGCCGCCGCCCGAGGGCAAGCTGTGGAACGCGACGGCCTTCCGGGGCGCCGACCTGCCCCTGGCCGAGCTGCTGGACGCCGACGACCAGCGGACCACGGCGCTCGACTTCCTCCGCGTGCGGCTCGACGCCCTGCTGGCGAGCTAGCCGCGTCCGCCGCGACGCCAGTCGCGGAACGCCTCGAGCAGCGGCTCGACGGATTCGGGCGCAAGCTCCTCGGCCCGCAGCCTGCCAGTCAGCGTGATCGTCGTGCGCATCTGCTCCAGGTAGGCCGTGCAGTGCTCGCAGCCCGCGATGTGTCCGTCGAAGCGTGCGCGCTCGGGCGCGGGGAGCGCGTCCTCGAGGTAGTCGGTCACGAGCTCCACGAGCTCCTGGCAACTGAGGGCGATCGCGTTCACGCCGCCTCCAGCTCGGCCTCGCAGGCCAGCCGCACCTTCGAGCGGGCCCGGTGCAGCAGGACGCGCTGGTTGGCATCGGTGATCTCCAGCGCGTCGCACACCTCAGCCGCGCTCCAGCCGTCGATGTCGCGCAGCGCGATGACGGTGCGCTGCGCGTCCGGCAGGTCGGCGATCGCCATGCGGATGCAGTCGATGGTCTCGCGCGCCTCGAGCCGCTCCTCGGGCACCCGGGCCCACGAGCGCGGCGGGGTCGCCCAGCCGTGCGGCGCGCGTGGGTCCTCGGCGCTCAGGAACCGCTCCTCGGGTACGGCGGGCTCGCCGGCCTCGGTCTCGCCGCCGAGCGCCGAGAAGGGCACGCTGCGCGCCTCGCGTCCGCCTCGGGTCTTGGCGCGGTTGGTGAGGATGCGGAACACCCAGGTCTTCAGCGAGGAACGGCCCTCGAAGCGGCCGATGCCCTGGAGCACCGCGAGCCAGGTCTCCTGCACGACCTCCTCGGCGGTCGCGCGATCGCGCACGTACATGCGCGCGACCCGCAGCATCGCCGGGTGCCAGCGCCGCAGCAACTCGGCGTAGACGGCGTCGTCGCCGTCGCGCAGGCCCGCGACGAGGCGCCGGTCCTCCGCCGCGGCCGCCTCGGCCTCCGCCGCGTCGGTCACCGCGCCCTCGAGCGGGTACATCACCTCACCCGAGCTGGCGGTCGAGGTTCACGGCGGCGCTGATCAGTGCGAGGTGCGTGAAGGCCTGCGGGAAGTTGCCGAGCTGCTCGCCGGTCGGCCCGATCTCCTCGGAGTACAGGCCGAGGTGGTTGGCGTAGGTCTGCATCTTCTCGAACGCCAGGCGCGCCTCGTTGAGCTTGCCGGCCCGCGCGAGGGCCTCGACGTACCAGAACGAGCAGATCGAGAACGTGCCCTCGTCCCCCCGCAGGCCGTCGGGCGAGGCCTCGACGTTGTAGCGGTACACGAGCGAATCCGACACGAGCTCGCGGTCGATCGCGTCCAGGGTGGACAGCCACCGCGGGTCCGTCGGCGCGATGAACTTCGCCAGCGGCATCATCATCACCGACGCGTCGAGCACGTCGGTGTCGTAGTGCTGCACGAAAGCGTTGCGCTCCTCGTGCCAGCCGCGCGCCATGACCTGCTCGTAGATCTGGTCTCGCGCCGCCATCCAGCGCACGAGGTCGGCCGGCAGGCCGCGCTGGCGGGCGATCCGCACCGCGCGCTCGATCGCCACCCAGCACATCAGGCGCGAGTACACGAAGTCCTGGCGCCCGCCGCGGGTCTCCCAGATGCCCTCGTCCGCCTGGTCCCAGTTCTCGCACGTCCACTCCACGATCCGGCACAGGTCCTCCCACGCGTCGTGGTAGATCGGGACGCCGTACTTGTTGTAGAGGTAGACGGAGTCGATCAGCTCGCCGTAGATGTCGAGCTGGAGCTGATCGGCGGCGCCGTTGCCGATGCGCACCGGGGCGGAGCCGCGGTAACCCTCGAGGTGGTCGAGCTCGATCTCCTCGAGCTGGGCGCGCCCGTCGATGCCGTACATGATCTGCAGCGGCCCCTCGACCACGTCGCGCTGCTTGCCCTCGCGGAAGCGGTCCGTGAGCCAGCCCATGAATGCCTGTGCCTCCTCGGTGAAGCCCAGGCGCAGGAGGGCGTAGAGCGAGAAGGCGGCGTCGCGGATCCAGGTGTAGCGGTAGTCCCAGTTGCGCGGCCCGCCGAGCTGCTCGGGGAGGCTGGTCGTCGGAGACGCCACGATCGCGCCGGTGGGGTGATAGGTCAGCAGCTTGAGCGTCAGGGCGGAACGGTTGACCATCTCGCGCCAGCGGCCGCGGTAGCGGGATCGGCTGAGCCACCGGCGCCAGTAGGCGACGGTGCCGTCGAACATGCTCCGGGTCTCGTCGTGGTGGTGATGGCGCGGTACGAAGTCGTCGGGCACCCGCTCCAACAGGAAGGTGGCGGATTCGTTCTCGGCGAGAGAGAAGCTCGCCGAGACGGCGTTCCCCGCGACCACCTTCAGCGGGACCGTCGACTCCAGGCCCATCGTGATGTCGCGCGAGCGGAAGATCGCCCCGTGCTCGTGCAGGGTGACCTCGTGATCGTCGCGGGCGTAGTTGAAGCGGGGCTCCACGTGCGTGTGGAAGCGCATGTGGCCGCGCACGCTCACGACGCGACGGACGATGCGCTGCCGGTGGGCGCCGTCGAGGTGCTCGCCGACCGGCATGAAGTCCTGAACCTCGCCGACCCCGTCCGTGGTGAGGAACCGTGTGATCAGGACGTTCGTGTCGGGGAAGTAGAGCTGCTTCGACGGGCAGTCGGGGTGCAGCGGCGAGACCTTCCAGTGGCCGCCCTTCGCCTTGTCGAGGATCGCGCCGAACACGCTCGGCGAGTCGAACCGGGGGCAGCAGTACCAATCGATGGTCCCGTCCGTGCCGACGAGCGCGACCGAGTGCAGGTCCCCGATCAGTCCGTGCTCGGCGATCGGCAGGTAGTCGTCCATCCCGGCCATATGTCTCGCGGGCAACCCTAACCGTTACCGCCGCGGGCCCGGGAATGCGCCTGGCGGAACGACTACGGGTGGGCGGCGACGCGAGCGGACGCCGGTGCTTCGCGCTGGCGCTGGCGCTCCGGAGTGATGCGGACGACGTTCCAGGCCAGGCCCAGGCGCTCGAGCAGCCGGATCAGCGCGCCCGACGGGTCCAGCTCCCAGCGCCGCATGCCCTGCTGGGCCGAACGCGGGAACGCGTGGTGGTTGTGATGCCAGGACTCGCCGAGCGAGGGGAGGGCGAGCCAGAACACGTTGGTCGAGTGGTCGTCGGTGGCGAAGCGCCTCCGCCCGAAGAAGTGGCAGACCGAGTTGATGCTCCAGGTCACGTGGTGGAGCAGGAAGATGCGGACGAGCCCGCCCCACAGCAGCGCGGTGAGCGCCGCCGTGAGCGTCCCGCCGAGGACGTAGCCGAGCGCGAACGGGATCGCCAGGCCGGCCAGGACGATCAGCTCGAAGGAGCGGTTGATCCGGCGCATGCCCGCGTCCTCCATCAGCTCGGGCGCGTAGCGCCGCCGCTCCGCTCGGCCCATGCTGTTCATGAGCCAGCCCACGTGTGCGTGCAGCAGGCCGCGCAGGCCGGAGCCGTGGCCGACGTGCGGGGAGTGGGGGTCGCCCTCCTCGTCGGTGTGCGCGTGGTGCTTGCGGTGGTCCGCGACCCAGGTGATGACCGGCCCCTGCACGGACAGCGAGCCGAGGACCGCGAACACGTACTTCAGCGGGCGGTGCGTCTCGAAGGCCCGGTGCGTGAGCAGGCGGTGGAACCCCACGGTGACGCCGACGCCCGCGAGCAGGTACATCCCGGCGAGGATGCCCAGGTCGAGCGGCCCGACCGCGCGGTTCCACAGCAGGACGAGCGCGCCGAGGAACGCGACGAACGGGACGATCACGCCAGCGAGGTTCACGTTGCGGGCGGTTCGCGACACGGATTGAGCCTAGATGCCATGATCCTTTCGGTCTGCGGCGGAAACGCACGATTTGCTGGCTGGAAATTGAGCAATCGCAACAAAGAGCCGTCCGAGGCCCCGTGGCGAGCGCTCCCGCCCGACCTGGCGGACACCCTGCGGCCCGCCATGGCCGGCCTGGCGGACGAGATCGTGGCCGCGGTGGGGGAGGGCGTCCCGGCCTACCGGGGACAGCTGCGCGGCGGCTACGGTCGCAACATCCGCGCCGGCGTCGAGCAGGCGCTGGCCGGCTTCGTCGAGCTGGTGGCCTCGGGCGCCCGGGCCGACCTGCCGGGCCGCTCGGTCTACGTCGCGCTCGGCGCCGGTGAGCTGCGCGAGGGACGCAGCCTCGAATCGCTGCTCGCCGCCTACCGGCTCGGGGCGCGAATCGCCTGGCGCGGCCTGATCGACGCGGGCGAGGCGGCGGGTGTGCCGCCGGCGACGATGTACCGGACCGCCGAGGCCCTGTTCGCCTACATCGACGAGCTGTCCGCGGCGTCGGCCGAGGGCTACGCGCGGGAGCAGTCGCGCCGGGCCGGCCCGCGCGAGGCGCGCCGGCGCGCGCTGCTCGAGCGCCTGCTGACCGCGCCGACGGCGGCGCCGGAGGAGGTGGCGGAGCTGGCGAGCGGTGCGGAGTGGAGCCCGCCGGCTCGGGTCGCCGCGCTGGCCTGGGCAGCCGAGGACGGGGAGCGCGTCGCGCGGCGGCTGCCGGCGGACGCGCTCGTCGCGCCGTGGGAGGACGCGCTCGTCGCGCTCGTCGGCGACCCCGAGGCACCCGGCCGGGACGAGGTGCTCACCGCGGCGCTGGGCGAGCGGAGCGCCGCGCTCGGTCCCGCCGTCGAGCTCGAGCGGGCGGGCGAATCGGCCCGACGCGCGCTCGCGACGCTGAGCCTCGGCGCCCCCGGGCTGCGGCGCGCGCAGGACCACGCGCCCGAGCTGCTGCTGGCCGCCGACCCGGCCGTGGCGGCGGATCTCGCGGCGCGGCGCCTCGCCCCGCTCGACGGCCTGCGTCCGACGGCCCGTACGCGGCTGACCGCCACGCTGGCGGCGTGGCTCGAGCACCAGGGCGACGTGCGTGCCACGGCGGAGGCTCTCCACGTCCACGTCCAGACGGTCCGCTACCGCCTCGCGCAGCTGCGGGAGGTGCTCGGCGACACGCTCGACGACGGCCGCGGGCGCCTCGAACTGGCGCTTGCGCTGCTTGCCAGCGCTGACGTCTGACCGAGGCCGCGACTTTTGGACGGGTGTGGTGTTGTGCCGGGTGGGTACGACTACCAAGGGAGATTACGAATGCGTCGCTGGCTCGCTGGTCCAATCATGGTTGCCTGCCTTGCGTGGGCCGCTCCTGCCGCCTCGGCGGCCACACCGGCCGTCCTGACCGGCTCGGCCACCTCGATCTCGAATACCGGCGCCACGTTGAACGGCACCGTCAGGGCCGGCGGCCAGCCGACCAGCTACGCATTTCAGTACGGCCTCTCGAGCGCGTACACGAAGCAGACTCCCGCCCATTCCGCGGGTTCGGGCTTCGTCAACGTGAGGGTCAAGGCGGCCATCACGAGGCTGATTCCGGGGACCGTGTACCACTTCCGGATCGTGGCCGTGAACGCCAGCGGCCTCGCCGTCGGCGCCGACCGCACGTTCAAGACGACCGGGCACCCGCCGCCGGGCGTCTTCACTGGGCCGGCGGTCAACGTGACGCGGTCCACCGCTCTGCTCACCGGCGCGGTGAGCACCGGCGGACTGTCCACGACGTATCACTTCGACATCGGCACGTCGCCGTTCAACGTGGCACACACCAACAACGTCACGCTGGCGGGAACGAACAACAACGTGACGGTGAGCGCTGCCGTGGGGTTCCTGGGGAATCACACGCTCTACCACTACCGGTTGGTGGCGAGCAACGCGAGCGGCACGCAGACGGGGGCCGACCAGGTCTTCGTCACGTCGCGCTTCGCGCCCGGCCTCACCCGTAACGCCACGCCGCGGCACCTGCGCCGCCGCCCGTTCCTGCTGACAGTCGGGGGCACGCTCCAGCTGCCCGCCGGGTTCCCTCCGCTTCAGGCCTGCCAGGGCGTCGTGCAGATCCTGGTGCAGAAGGGCAGCCGTACCGTGGTGAGCACTCGGGTCTTCGTGGGCGGCAACTGCCGGTACGGGACGCGCATCAACGTCCCGCGTTCGGTCAGTGGCACGGCCCATGTGCGGGCGCGATTCCTCGGGAACGCGCTGCTCACGCCGCACTCGGCGAAGACGCAGAACGTCCAGGTCGGCTAGCTCAGGCCAGCTCGTCGGCGAGGTCGGCGACCGAGTCCACGATCCGCGAAGGGCGGTACGGGTGGCGCTCGGCGTCGGCCCGTGCCGTGACGCCGGTGAGCACGAGGATCGTCTCGAGTCCGGCCTCCAGGCCCGAGACGATGTCGGTGTCCATGCGGTCGCCGACCATCGCCGTGGTCTCCGAGTGGGCGTCGATCGTGTTCAGCGCCGAGCGCATCATCAGCGGGTTGGGCTTGCCGACGAAGTAGGGCTGGACCCCGGTCGCGCGGCTGATCAGCGCCGCGACCGAGCCGGTTGCGGGCAGTGGGCCGTCGAGCGTGGCACCGATGTTGTCGGGATTGGTCGCGATGAAGCGCGCGCCGGCGGCGATCAGGCGGATGGCGAGCGTGATGCGCTCGAAGCTGTAGGTGCGCGTCTCGCCGAGCACGACGTAGTCGGGGTTGCGCTCGCTGAGCGTGTAGCCGACGTCGTGTAGCGCCGTGGTCAGCCCGGCCTCGCCGATCACGAACGCCGAGCCGCCCGGGCGCTGATCGGCGAGGAACGTCCCGGTGGCCAGCGCCGAGGTCCAGATGGACTCCTCGGGTACTTCCAGACCGCTCGTCCGCAGGCGGGCCGCCAGGTCCCGCGGCGTGTAGATGGAGTTGTTCGTGAGGACCAGGAACGGCGTACCGCGCTCCCGTAGCGCGGCCAGGAACCGGTCGGCGCCGGGGATTGCCTGCTCCTCGTGGACGAGCACTCCGTCCATGTCCATCAGCCACGAGCGGGTCTCGGCACGGGTCATGGACGCAGCCTAGAGCGGCCGGGGGGCGAAGGGTGCGGGGACCCGCCCTTCTGTAGGCGTGGATGCCGCCGAGCTGGACGCCCTCGCCGGGTCGCTCCGCGAGCGCCTGCTGCGCGACGCGGGGGAGGGCGGTGACGGCGACCTCCTCACGCGCATCCGGGCACTGGTGGACCGAGAGGCGGCGGCGCTGGACGAGGACGCGCGTATCCGCCTGGCCGCGGCGGTTGCGCAGCGCTCCTTCGGACTGGGTCCGCTGGAACCGCTGCTCGGCGACCCCGAGGTGGACGAGGTGATGGTCAACGGGGTGGGCGGGCCGTGTTCCGTGTGGGTCGAGCGGGGCGGGCGGATCGAGCCGGCGGGCGTGGCGTTCGCGTCCGAGACGGACCTGCGGCACGCGATCGAGCGGATCCTCGCGCCGCTCGGCCGCCGCGTGGACGAGGCCACGCCGCTGGTGGACGCGCGGCTGCCCGACGGCTCGCGGGTGAACGTGATCATCCCGCCGCTCGCCCTCGACGGGCCGGTGCTGACGATCCGGCGCTTCCGCGCCCGCGGGCTGTCGGCCGACGACCTCGTGTCGGCGGGGACGCTGAACCCGCCGCTGCGCGACTTCCTCGCCCGCTGCGTGCGAGCGCGCTGCAATCTGCTGGTCAGCGGCGGCACCGGGTCGGGCAAGACGACGCTCCTCAACGCGCTGTCGGCCTTCATCCCCGAGGCCGAGCGCGTCGTGACCGTCGAGGATGCCGCCGAGCTGCGGCTGCGCCAGCCGCACGTGGTGCGGCTGGAAACGCGGCCGCGCTCGCTCGAGGGCCGCGGCGAGGGGAGCGTGCGCGACCTCGTCCGCAATGCGCTGCGCATGCGCCCGGACCGGCTCGTGGTCGGCGAGGTCCGGGGGGCCGAGGCGCTGGACATGCTCAGCGCGATGAGCACCGGCCATGACGGTTCTCTGTCGACGGTCCACGCCGGATCGCCGGAGGAGGCGGTGCGCCGGGTGGAGACGCTCGCCCTGATGGCCGACGTCGCGCTTCCCCACCGTGGCCGAGCTGCGGCACGCGATCGAGCGCATTCTCGCCCCGCTCGGGCGGCGGGTCGACGAGGCCGAGCCGCTCTGCGACGCGCGATTGCCGGACGGCTCGCGCGTCAACGTGATCGTGCCGCCGCTCGCGCTCGACGGGCCGGTGCTGACGATCCGCCGCTTCC
>JAWVFS010000075.1:0-3510 GCA_033855795.1 Solirubrobacteraceae bacterium
AGCGACCGGCAGCTTCAAGCTCGCGCCTGCACACTGAAGAGGAGCCTGATGCACTTTCGCCAGGCACTCGGCTGCGCGGCGTGGAACGCAGTGTTCGCGACCGCGGCCGACTAGCCCACTTCGTGACCCACGACCGGCTTGGCAGGCGGCCGCCCGCTCTCCGGCTCGGCGATCTCCGGAACCTCGCCTTCGACGTAGCGGCTTCCCCGCCACCAGGATGCGAACGCGGCGAGCAGGCAGGCAGCGATCGCGAAGGCGAAGGCCTCGTGCAGGCCCGTGCGGAACGGACCGGAGATGAGCTGCGGGAAGAAGGCACGACCGGTGATGGTCGTGGCGAAGTGGTGAGGGATCTGGGCAAGGACGTGAGGACCTAGGAGCTGGTGCGCCGGGTTGTAGCCCAGGAAGGAGGCGAACAGCACGGAGATCGGAGGGGTATGGCCGGCCGCATGGGCGGTGGCCGCCGGCACGCCATGCGCCTGGAGGCCGCTCGCGAGCGCCTGCGGTAGATGAGCGGCAAGGCCGATGATCATCAGGCTGAAGAAGACCCCGATGGAGAGGACCTGCGCCGAGTTCTGGAAGGTCTGGTTCATGCCGCCACCGGCGCCGCGGGCATGGGCGGGCAGGCTGTTCATCACTCCGGCTCGATTGGGGGATGCAAAGACGCCCATCGAGAGCCCGTTGAGCAGCAGCACGACGGCAAAGACGGGGTAGGAGAAGTCGATCGGCAGCAGGATGAGCAGGAAGAAGCTCACGGCCGCGCCGATCATCCCGCCGGTCGCGAACGGGCGGGCGCCGAAGCGGTCGGATAGGTGTCCCGACACCGGGCCGGCTATGAGGATCCCGAGAGTGAGCGGGAGCATGTAGATGCCCGCCCACAGCGGCGTGCTCGTGAAGTCGTATCCGTGCTGGGGCAGCCAGATTCCCTGCAGCCAGATGATCAGCATGAACATCAGCCCGCCCCGGGCCACGGCGGAGAGGAAGGTCGAGATCGTCCCGAACGTGAACGCGCGCACGCGGAACAGGGACAGCCGGAACATCGGGTCGGGGACTCGGCGCTCCACGAACGCAAACGCGATCAGGCAGGCGACGCCCCCGGCCAGCAGGGCAAACACGCGCGGGCTGGCCCAGCCGGTGCTGGAGTGGCCGTAGGGCCGTATGCCGTAGGTGATCGAGACCATCACCAGGATCAGCCCGAGCGCGAACAGGATGTTCCCCGGCCAATCGATCTTCGCCGGCCGCCGGATGCCGCGCTCCTCGAGCTTGCGGTACGACCACACGGTCCCGAACAGACCGAAGGGGACCGACACCAGAAAGACCATGCGCCAGCTGATCGGCGCCAGCAGCCCGCCGAGCACCAGCCCGATGAACATCCCTGTGACGCCCACGACGTTGTTGATGCCGAGCGCCATGCCGCGCTGGTTGGCGGGAAAGGCGTCGGTGATGATGGCGGCCGCGTTGGCGAGCAGGAACGCGGCCCCAATGCCCTGCACGATGCGGAAGACGATCAGGAAGGTCGCTCCCGCGCGGCCGGTCATCCAGTCGACCGCCAACAGCAGCGAGGCCACCGTGTAGATCACGAAGCCGAGGTTGAACATCCGCACCCGACCGTAGATGTCGCCGAGCCGACCCAGGCTGACGATCAACACGCTCGAGACGACGAGGAAGCCGAGGATCATCCACAGCAGGTAGAAGCTGTTCGACGGCTGCAGCGGATCGAGATGGATCCCGCGGAAGATGGCGGGCATCGCTATCAGCGTGATCGACGCGTCGATTGTGGCCAGCAGCACGCCGAGCGTGGTGTTCGAGAGCGCGATCCACTTGTAGCGATCGCGCGTGGCCGCGACGCTCGGGTTGGCCTCCCCTCTGGGGGTCACTCCAGCGATCACCTGCTTTCGTCGACCGGGTCCACGTAGGCAGTTTACCTGCTCAGGTTCCCTGTATAGTTTCAGATGTCGTGCCACAGACAGCCAATCCCGCGCTCGTTGCCAGCGAACTGCGCGTCGTGCTCGGCCAGCTCGTTCGCCGCCTGCGCGCCGAGCACGGCTTTCCGCTCTCCCACGGAGCGGTGCTTGGCCGCCTGGACCGCGACGGGCCCCAGAGCACCAGCGACCTGGCCGTCGGCGAGCGGGTCCGCCCGCAGTCGATGGCCCAGACGCTCGGCGACCTGGAGGCCGATCACCTCATCGTGCGACGACCGGATCCGGACGACGGGCGCCGGGTGTTGATCGACCTCAGCGACTCCGGGCGTGAGACACTCCGGCAGGACCGTCGGCACCGCGAGGGCTGGCTGGCCCACTCAATCGAGGAGGAGCTCTCGGACGACGAGCAGCGGGTGCTCGCCGAGGCCGTGCAGCTCCTCGAGCGCCTGAGCCAGAGTGACGGCCGGGCGGGAGGGCGCTGACGCGATGCCAGGCTTTCAGATCACGAACCTGAGGGAGATCGAGCCGGAGGCCGGGAGCCCCGACGAGATCGAGGCGCGGTTCGCCCGTAAGCACCTCGGCTCGACGGAGCTCGGTGTGAGCTACTTCCGTTACGGCCCCGGCTTCCGCGCGCCGTTGGGCCATCACCACCGCGTGCAGGAGGAGGCCTACGTCGTCGTGGGTGGCTCAGGCCGAGTGAGGCTCGACGATGAGATCTTCGACCTGCGGCCGTGGGATGTCGTAAGGGTCTCCCCCGAGGTCACTCGCGGCTTCGAAGGTGGCCCCGACGGCCTCGAGCTGATCGCGATCGGCGGCCGTAAGCCCGAAGGCGGCGACGGCGTGGCGGTCCGGGACTGGTGGACCGACTGATGTGCTTCGCGTTCGACGCCCTCCCGCCTGACGTCCCGCGCGACCTCGCCCGGCGGCCGGTCGCCGGTGGCGCCGGGGCGGAGCTGCTCGAGCTGCGCTCCGCGGACGGTACGGCCTTCTCCGCGGCGCTCGCCGAGTCGATCGACGGGCATGGCCTCGGCGTGCTCGTCCTTCCCGACGTCCGTGGCCTCTATCCCTTCTACATGGAGTTGGCCGAGCGCTTCGCGCTCGCCGGCCATCACGCGATCGCGATCGACTACTTCGGACGCACCGCCGGCCTTGGCCCGCGAGACGAGGACTTCGTCTACATGCCGCACGTCGAGCAGACCACGGTCGACCAGGTGCAGGCCGACGCGAGGGCCGCGATCGGGGCGTTACGCGAGCGCACCGGCGCCGGGGCGATCGTCAGCGTCGGGTTCTGCCTCGGCGGAATGCACTCGTTTCTGGCCGGCACCAGCGCGCCGCTCGACCTCGCCGGCGTGATCGGCTTCTACGGCCTGCTCGACGGATCACGCTTCGGAGTCGAGGGTCCGCTCCAGCGGGCCGCAGACATCCGCTGCCCGGTCCTGGGGCTGTTCGGCGGCGCCGACCAGGCGATTCCCGTCGAGCAGGTGGACGAGTTCGACTCGCGCCTCGCCGAGGCGGGCGTCGAGCACGAGCTCAAGGTCTACCCCGGCGCGCCGCACTCCTTCTTCGACAAGCGCGCGGCCGAGCACGCGGA
>JAWVFS010000076.1:0-7656 GCA_033855795.1 Solirubrobacteraceae bacterium
CAGCAGGGCGGCCCGCTCGAGCACGTGATCGCCGGCAAGGCGGTCGCGCTCAAGATCGCGGCGACCGAGGCCTTCCGCGAGCGCCAGCGCCGCACGATCGAGGGCGCGCGGGCGGTGGGGGAGGAGCTGCTGGGCGCCGGCCACGGCGTCAACGTCCTCACCGGCGGCACCGATGTCCACCTGGTCGTCGTGGACCTGCGTGAGTCCGAGCTCGACGGCAAGCAGGCCGAGGACCGCCTGGCCGAGATCGGCATCACGGTCAACCGCAACGCCGTGCCGTTCGACCCGCGCCCGCCCATGGTCTCCAGCGGCCTGCGCGTCGGATCCCCGGCGCTGGCCACCCGCGGCCTGCAGGCCGAGGACTTCCGCGAGGTCGGCCGGATCATGGCGCTCGCGCTGACCCCGGAGTTCGACGGGCGCCGGGACGAGCTGGCGGATCGGGCCGCCGCGATCGCCGAGCGCTTTCCGCTCTACGCTCACCTGAGCGAGCACGCGACCGTCTGACGCTCGCGCGCGGGTGCCCGCGCGAAGAGGCGTGCGCCGCGGCAACTGCGATCCTTTCGTGGGCCCATGAACGAGCTCGACGCGGTCTACGCCTTCCTGGTGGCGGCGGTGGTGGCGGGGTTGCTCACGCCGCTGGTGGCGCGCCTCGCCGCCCGCGTGGGCGCCGTGGACCGCCCCCGCGAGCGCGGGCTCTCGGCGCGCGAGACTCCCCTGCTCGGTGGGCTGGCGATCCTCGCCGGTGTGCTGGCCGCGGGCGCGCTGTTCCTGCCGGGCGACGACCAGACCCGCGCCATCCTCGGCGCCGCCGCGCTCATCACCGCGGTGGGGGCGGTCGATGACGCCATCGACCTGCCGCCCGTGCTCAAGCTCCTCGGCCAGGTCGCCGCGGCGCTGATGGTGGTCCTCTCCGACGTGAAGGTCACGGTCATCACGCTGCCGTTCCTCGGCCACATCGACTTCGGCTCGACGTGGGGCGGGATCCTCACGGTGGTCGGCCTGGTGGGCGTCATGAACATCGTGAACTTCTCGGATGGAATCGACGGCCTGGCCGCCGGCGTGTGCACGATCAGCGCCGCGGCCTTCGCGATCATCGCCTTCGACCTCCAGCGCGAGGCCGCCGGCGTGCTCGCCGCGCTGACCGCCGGGGCGGCGTTCGGGTTCCTCTTCTGGAATTTCAACCCGGCGTCCATCTTCATGGGCGACAGCGGCTCGAACCTGCTTGGCCTCCTTCTGGGCTGCATCGCCGTGCAGGGCACGCTCAAGACGAACGCCTTGATCGCGCTCGTCGGGCCGCTCGTGATCCTCGCCGTCCCGTTCCTCGACGGGGGCTTCGTGGTGGCCAAGCGGCTCAAGTACCGACGCCGGCCCTGGACCGCCGACACCGAGCACTTCCACCACCGTCTGTCCCGCATCGGCTTCTCCCAGCGCCGCACCGTCCTCTACCTGTACGGCTGGACCTTCGCGCTCGCCGGTCTCGCCGTGGCGATGCGCTTCATCCCGTACTCCGACCACCACGGGCACCTGCACGTCGGGTGGACGCTCGTGGTCATTGCGCTCGGCCTGGCGGCGATCGCCGCGAGCGTCTACCTGGTCTACGTCCTCGAACTGCTCAAGTTCACGCGCCGGCGCCGGGACGAGCTGCGCGCTGCGGACCCGCAGACGTCCGAGCACGAGGTCGTGGCCGATGTCGAGCGCCAGCTCGAGACGGGGGAGTTCGAGGCCGTGCGTCCGGACGGCTAAGCCGGGTCGCCGTACAGCGCGCCGGTCCAGATTCGGACGAGACCGGCGGTGAAGCGCGCATCCGCCAGGTCCGTGCCCTGCACGAGCCGCTGATAGCAGGCTCGCTCGGTCATCCATGAGAGGGAGAACGCAACCTCCTCGGCGGGCATCGGGCCGATGCGCCCGGCGGCCTGCTCGGCCTCGATGCGCCGCCGGCTGGCCTCGACGAACCGCCCGACGAGCGCCCGCCAGAATCCGGCCACGGCGTCGTCGACCGCGGCTGCCTCGACAACGGCCCGCAGCAGGACCCCGTGCTCGCGATAGAGCGCGATGACCTTGCGCAGGGCGCTGTCCAGCTCCGCGGGCCCGTCGCCCTCGCCGCTCCACCAGGCGTCGCCCTCGGCGTAGAGCAGCTCGGCGACCTCCTCGGTCAACCGCATGAGCAGCTCGCGCTTGTCGTGGAAGTAGAAGTAGAAGGCGGTCCGCGAGATGCCGGCGCGGGTCGCGATCCGCTCGATGTTGAGCTCGGAATAGGAGGCGCCCTCGGCCAGCAGCGCCTCGGTCGCCTCGAGCACGCGCGCCTCGATCTGCGCGCGCTTCGCGCTCGTGGGCTCGGGGCGCCGCGACAGCGTGGCCATGGCGGAACCGTACGCCACACTTGACACAGTGTCAAACATGGTGTTCAATCGCCGGCACCCGACCGCGACGACTCCGGAGGACGCTCGATGACCAAGACCCTCCTCGACCTCACTGCGCAGGGCGACGTCGGCACCATGACCGACGAGTCCAAGCTCGCCTCCGTCCAGCTGATGAACCCGCAGCAGCTCTACGAGCTGTGGGAGAAGCAGAACTGGGTGTCCCAGACCATCGACCTCACCAAGGACAAGGAGGACTGGGCCGCCTTCACCGAGGAAGAGCGCAGCAACATGGCCTGGAATTTGTCGTCGTTCTTCGTCGGCGAGGAACGGGTCACGACGCAGTTCACCGGCCTGGTGGCCGCGTACGAGGACCAGAGCGAGGAGGCCTTCCTCACGACCCAGCAGGTGGACGAGGCCCGCCACGCCCAGCACTTCAACCGCTTCTACGAGCAGGTCGTGGGCTACGACGGAACGTTCGACAAGCGCCTGGAGCGCGCCCGCGAGGACCTCAACGAGGCCTTCCTCATCCTCTTCGACGAGCACCTCGTGGACGCGTGCAAGCGCCTTCTGGACGACCCGCGCGACATCGAGGCCAAGGTCGACTTCGTGACCACCTACCACATGGTCATCGAGGGCACGCTCGCCCTCACCGGCCAGTACTACATCACCGACTACTGCGAGCAGCACGACGTGCTGCCCGGCTTCGTCGAGGGGTTCCGCAACATCTCGAAGGACGAGCACCGCCACGTCGCCTACGGCACGTGGTACCTCAAGGAAAAGTGCCAGGAACCGGCCATCGCCGCGCGGGTGCAGGACAAGCTCGTCGAGCTGCTCCCCGTCGCGGCCGGGGTGTTCGTCCCGCCGGGCATGCAGCTCGGCGACACCTACGAGATCCTCGGGTACTCGTCCGATCACGTGAACGAGTTCGCCTTCACCGCGCTGTCACGCCGCCTGAAGGTGATCGGCGTCGAGCTCCCTGCGGTGACCGCGGCATGAGCTCTGACACCCTCACCGTCCAGCGTTGGATCTGCGAGAGCTGCGGGATGATCTACGACCCCGCCGAGGGCGACCCCGACGGCGGGATCGCGCCGGGCACGGCATTCGAGGACGTCCCGAACGACTGGTTCTGTCCCGTGTGCGGCGCGCGCAAGCGCGACTTCGCGCCCTACGACGGCTAGGCCTAGCCCGACCAGGCCTCCATCGCCTCGACGCCCTCGCGCTCGAGCGCGCAGGCGCGGGCGACGTGCGCCGCCGCCGCCGCATGGGCGCCGGCGGGGTCCTCGCCCGCGCTCGCCTCGGCAGCAGCCACCCACGCCCGCGACAGCTCGCCGTAGACGGCCGCGGCGTCGGCCAGGCCATCGTCCTCGAGCAGCGCCGCCGCATCGTGCAGGAACTCCGCGTGCAGCGAACGGAACAGCGCCCCGCCCGTGCCGGC
Source organism: Solirubrobacteraceae bacterium (assembly GCA_033855795.1). GTDB lineage: Bacteria > Actinomycetota > Thermoleophilia > Solirubrobacterales > Solirubrobacteraceae > JALYZC01. The sequence goes on from JAWVFS010000076.1 coordinate 3,796, forward strand.
CTTGACCACGAACGTCCGCAGGCCGCGCAGCGCCGAGGGCAGGCGTTCGCCGAAGCGCTCGGGCCAGGCCGGGAAGGCCGCCTCGATCGCGGCCGCCGCGTCGAGGCCCATCGGCGCCCCCGAGTCCATCAGCGAGCGACCGCCGCCGCGCATGTTGTCGACCGCGCCGCGCACGGCCTCCTCGATGGTCCGGCGGGGATCCGGCAGCGCGGCCGGGAAGTCCATGACCCACGTCCCGTGTCGATTGGGGGCCGGGAACGCCTGCGAGTGGCGCGCCCGCGCGAGCGCGGGCAGCGAGCAGCGCTGGATGTCGTCGCGGTCGTTGTCGGCGATGAAGGCGATGCCCTCGCCCTCGTCGTAGCCGCAGACGACGATGTCGTGCATCGTCATCCGCAGGCGCACGTTGAGGTACTCGAGCTCGCCGATGTCGGCCCACACCATCGTCGGGCGCCCGGCCTCCAGCTCCTCTTCAAGCCAGCGCCAGCCCTCGTCCTCGTCGTCGGTCTGGCGCAGGTCCAGGTCGATGCCGAGGTGCGCACACGTGTCGCGCTCGAGCCCGGCCGTGCGGCCCACGAGGTAGATGGGGGGTTCGATCTCTCCCAGTTCGACGTACGCGAAGCCCAGGCCGGAGCCGAGGCCGAAGGCCATTCCCTCCGTCAGTGGCGCGTCCGTCCACGACAGCCCGTGGAACTCCAGGAGGTCGCGGAAGGCACCCGAGCCGCAATGTCCGGCGCGGCGATGGGGATAGGGAATCTCGACGCGGCGGGCGGAGACGCTCACGCCGGCAGGGTATCCGGGACCGGTTCTAGCGCTGGACCTCGGCGGCGAGGACCGGAACGCCGAGGCGCTCCCGGGCCTGGTCGACGACGTCGTCCTCGAGGTAGGCCTCCTCGCCGGCGGGATGCCGGACGATCACGATGCGGTCCGCGGGGAACGTGGCCAGCGCGTCCTCGAGCGCGAGCACGGGGTCGCTCTCGCCCGTCTCGCCCCCGGCGTCGATGCCCTCGCCACGCAGGCGGGCGACGCTCTCCTCGTTCGTCGACTCCGCCCCGGCGATCGCCTCGTCGGGGTCGGAAACCCAGAAGGCCAGGCGCGAGTCGTTGAGGGCGGGGGTCACGAGCCTGATCTCGGCGTCGTCGAGTTCGTCCCCGACGATGTCGGCGAGCTGACCGGGCTCGACAGGCTCGGCGGCGATCACGAGGAGCCGCATGTCCGCCGGCTACCCGGCCGGTGCGCGGAGGAAACGCCCGGGAGGCGTCAGTCGCGCTGGCGCGGGTGGCCCTGGCCCGGCCAGGGCGCGAGCAGGAGCAGCAGGCGGGCGTCGGTCGTCGCCCGCACTTCGTGGCGCTCGGCGGGGTCGTACACCGCGAGCGTGCCCGCGCCGGCCCGCTCGGAGCCGCCATTCTGCACCAGCTCGACCTCGCCGTCGACGATCACCAGCCACGCGCGCTCGTGAACCTGGTGCTCGCCCAGCGCCTCGCCGGCCGGGAGCTGGATGACGATCGAGCGGCCCTCGCCCTCGGACTGGAGCACCTCGGGCTGGTGCGGTGCGACCGAGAGCGAGCGAAGGTCCCAGTGCTGCATGGTGGGCATCCTACCCTCGCAACCGACGGCACGAAATTGCCGTCTCCCGGGCTGCTTCTATAGGATCGCATCCCCCTAGACACCGGCCATTTCAGGGTCAGTTCGAGTTTGCCCGCACGGCGTCAGGCGGGCATTCGTGTCTGTGGGGTCGGCGCGCCACTCATGGCCGACATCCACCACTACAGCCCCCCCCAGCCGTGTCCGCGCACGCCGTAGAGAGCCCTGAGCCCATGGTCGTGGTCCGATACCTCGATCTCGTCGTCCTGGCCGTCGCGTTTCCCATCTTCGTCGTCGCGGGCCTGCCGTTGCTGGGTTACGCCGCGGCCGCCGTCGCGTGGCTGCTCCAGCGCGGGCTCCAGGTGCTGCTCCTGCGGCGCGCCAAGGCCTCTGAGGATGTCCGCGGGGCGGTGGGCATCACCGCGGCTTCCATGATCGGACGCGGCTACCTGGTCGCGCTCACGATCTTCGGCGCGGGATTGATCGAGCGGAAGGCGGGGCTCTCCGCGGCCATTCTCGTGATCGTGCTCTTCACCGTCTATTTCGTCACCGCCTTCATCGCGCGGCCGTACGAGGGACAGGGCCCGTGAAGGCGCGCCTGCTGGCCGCGGCGACGCCGCTCGTCCTGTTGCTGGCCAGTCCGGCCGGCGCGTCCGCGATCCAGATCAACACGAACTTCAAACCGCAGAACGAATTCAAGCTCGACCCCTGGGTTTCCCTCAAGCTCGGCCCGATCGACCTCAGCGTCAACAAGGCGGTGCTCTACCTGCTGCTGGCCGCCCTGGCCACGACGTTGAGCATGCTCTACGTCGCCAACCGCATGCAGGCCAAGCCCAACCGCGTCCAGACCGCCGTCGAGGTGGCCTACGGGCTCATGCGCGACAACATCGCGGGCGGGAACATGGACCGCCGGATGGCCACCAAGTGGTTCGCCTTCGTGGGCACGCTGTTCCTGTTCATCTGGTTCTCGAACATGATCGGCTACCTGCCGCTGCCGACGAATACGGAGGAGAAGGTCAACATCTTCGGCCTCGAGGTGCCCTCGCTCGCCCTGTACGCCGCCACGGCGAACATCTCGACGCCGCTGGTGCTCACGCTCATCGTGTGGTTCAGCTATCACGTCGAGGGCATCCGGGCCAAGGGCTTCATCGGTTACATCAAGGGCTGGATTCCCAAGGGCACCCCGCGCGGACTGATCCTGCTGGTCTTCCCGATCGAGGTGATCTCGCAGTTCGTACGGATCATCTCGCTGTCCGTGCGATTGTTCGCCAACATCCTCGCCGGGCACCTGCTCATCCTCTTCATGGGCGGAGGACTGGTCGTCCTGCTCAACCTCGCTGCGGTCGGCTCCCTCATCCTTGGCCTGGTCACGGGCGTCGCGGCCGTCGCCTTCTTCCTCTTCGAGATCGGCTTGATCGCCACGCTGCAGGCGTTCATCTTCGCCACGCTCACCGCCATCTATCTCGGCGAGTCCGTCGCCGAGGCTCACTGACAGGAGGATCCGAAATGGATATCGACTCGCTCACTTCGCTCGCCGCGGCGGCGGCCAGCCAGGATGTGCCCAAGAAGGGCCTCCAGGCCATCGCGCTCGGCGTCGGCGCCGGCCTGGGCACGATCGGCCCGGGAATCGGCGTCGGCTTCATCTTCGGCAAGGTGATCGAGTCGGTCACCCGCCAGCCGGAGATGCGCGACGAGATCACGTCGATCCAGTGGCTCGGCTTCGCGCTGACCGAGGCGATCATCTTCTACGCCTTCATCTTCGGCCTGATCGCGTTCTTCCTGTCCGGCTGATGGCGGGGATCGTCGACAGCCTGCCGCTCGCCGCCTCCTCCGGGAACTTCCTCGTCAGCCCGAACCTCGGGCTGATGATCTGGACGCTCCTGGCATTCATCGCCACGCTCTACGTGCTGAGGCGGTGGGCCTTCCCGCGCATCAACGAAGCGCTCGAGAAGCGTCAGCGGGCGATCGAGGAGTCGATCGAGGCCAGCGAGCGCACGCGCCGCGAGGCTGACGAGCTGCTCGAGGAGTACCGCGAGCGGCTGAAGGAGGCCCGAGCGCAGGCGGAGGAGATCGTCGTGCGCGCGCGCAAGGCGGCCGAGACCGCCGAGCGCGAGGCGCTCGAGGAGGCCCGTGAGAAGCGCGAGGAGCTGATGGAGCAGACTCGGCGGGATATCGAAGCCGAGACACAGCGGGCGCTCCAGGAGATCCGCAAGGAGGTCGCCGACCTCACCGTGCTCGCCACCGAGAAGGTGACCCGGAAGACGCTCACCGACGACGATC
>JAWVFS010000077.1:0-14865 GCA_033855795.1 Solirubrobacteraceae bacterium
CTTGCGGCCCCAGTGCGTGTGGAAGCCCTCGGTCTCGGCCTCCGTGGCGATGCCGCGCACCGCCATCTCGGCCTCGGTCTCGTCGGGCGCGCCCCGCCAGTGAAAGCCGGTGATCGATCCCTTGTCCTCGAGGCGCACGCGCAGCCGGCGCAGCTCGGGCGTGTCGGCCGCGCGCGTGAAGTCCTGGATGCGGCGCACCCAGGCCCGGAGTTCGGGGTTCACCCGGACCTCGGTCCCGCTGGGCGGCAGGACCTCCCCGCCGTGGTTTCCGATGTAGGCGATCGACCCGATCGACACGATCCGCCGCGTGTCGGTGGCCCGGCGGCCGCTGACGCAGGCCACCAGGGCGTAGCGCTTGGCGATCGCGCTGAGCAGCGAGCGCGTCGGCGCGGGCACCATCGCGTCGTCGGCGTGCCGCACGATCGGCGCGAGGGTCCCGTCCACGTCCAGCAGGATCGCGGAGTGGCCCGGGTCGTCGATCAGCGCCGACAGCAGCTCAGAAGCCGGGGCGTGAACCGTCACGCCTCTAGTATGCCCCGCGTGTCGCGCAACCGCAGGCTCGAGCTCCTCGGGATCGGGACCGCGGCCGGGGTGTTCAGCGGGTTGTTCGGCGTCGGCGGGGGGATGATCATGGTCCCGCTGCTGATCCTCTGGCTCGGCTATGACGAGCGGACGGCCACCGGGACCTCGCTCGCAGCCATCATCGTGATCTCGGCCATAGGGGCGACGACGCAGGCGTTCTACGGCAACCTCCACGTCGACGACGGGTTGCTCGTGGGCATTCCCGCGGTGGGCGGGGTCCTGCTCGGCACGTGGCTTCAGCAGCGCGTGTCGATGCGCGTCATCTCGGGGCTGTTCGCGCTGCTCCTGACCGCGCTGGCCGTGGAACTGGTGCTCGCGTGATCGTCGAGGCGGCGTTGATCGGCCTGGCCGCCGGAGCGGTGTCGGGGATGCTCGGCGTGGGCGGCGGGATCCTCTTCGTGCCCGCCCTGGTGCTGGTGCTCGGCCTGTCCCAGGTCGACGGCGAGGCCACCTCGTTGCTGGCGATCCTCCCGGTCGCGATCGTGGGCACGTGGCGCCAGCAGCGCTACGGCAACGTGCGCCTGGTCGAGGGACTCCTCATGGGCGCGCTGGCCGCCGCCGGCACGGTCGGCGGCGTCGCACTGGTCAACGTGCTGCCGGCGCACGTCGTCAAGATCGGCTTCGCGGTGCTGCTGCTGTTCACCGCATTCCAGATGATCCGGCGCGCTCTGGTGCCGGACGCGGAGCCCAAGCCGGAGGAGGCCGGCTCGTGAACGCGACCGACGCGGTCTTCGTCACCGGCGGTTCGGGCTTCATCGGCGGTCGCCTGGTCCGCCGTCTGGTCGCCGACGGGCGCCGCGTACGTGCCCTGGCTCGGTCCGACGACGCCGCCGAGACGGTCGCGGGCGCCGGCGCCGAGCCCGTCCGCGGCGACCTCTCCGACCTGGCGGCGCTGGTCGCCGGCGCCGAGGGCTGCCGCCTGGCGTTTCACGCCGCCGCCGCCGTGCTCGAGTGGGGCCCCCGCGAGGAGTTCGTCCGCGCCAACGTGGACGGGACGACGCTCGTGCTCGACGCCTGCCGCGAGGCCGGCGTGCGCCGGCTGGTGCACGTCGGCACCGAGGCGGCGACGATGGTCGGGCAGCCGCTCGTGGCGATCGACGAGACGGCCCCGCTGCGGCCGGACTCGAAGGCCGACTACTGCGCGACGAAGGCGATGGCCGAGCAGGCCGTACGCGCCGCGAACGGCGACGGCCTCGAGACCGTGGTGGTGCGGCCGCGCCTCGTCTGGGGGGTCGGCGACCCGACGATCCTCCCCGGCGTCGTCGAGGCGGTGCGCGCCGGACGCTTCCGCTGGATCGCAGGCGGCCGCCACGAGACCTCCACCACGCACGTCGACAACGTGGTCGAGGGACTGGTGCGCGGCGCCGAGCGGGGGCATCCCGGCGAGGCGTACTTCGTGACCGACGGCGATCCGGTGGTGTTCCGCGACTTCATCACCGAGCTCGTGGGCACGCAGGGGGTCGAGATCCCCGATAAGGGTCTACCCAAGCGCGTCGCGGGCGGCGTGGCCGCGGGCTCGGAGGCCGTGTTCCGCACGCTGCGCCTGAAGGGCACGCCCCCGCTGACCCGCATGGCCTACTGGCTCTCCGCGCTCGAGTGCACGATCGACATCTCCAAGGCGCGCGAGCAGCTCGGCTACGCGCCCGTCCGCACGATCGAGGACGGGATGGCGGAGCTGCGCGCGGGGGGCTAGGAGCGCGCCGGGGCGGGCGCCGGCGCCCGTGCGGGCTCGCGACGCGGCCCGCGCCACGCCCACTGCTCGGGCCGCAGGCGGGTGAGGGGGTACTTCGCCAGGAGCACTGCCAGCCCGGCGCACGCGGCGCCGACGAGGCCGTCGAACCAGAAGTGGTTCGCCGTCGCCACGACGATGTAGAGCATGAACAGCGGATAGCAGGCCCACGCGATCTTGGCCCAGCGGCGGCGGGCGAGCATCGACGCGGTGACGCCGACGATCAGCGCGAAGCCCACGTGCACGCTCGGGACGGCCGCGTACTTGTTCACGAGCGCCGAGATCGCGCCCTGGTCCTGGTCGACCCCGGAGAAGCTGAAGATCGTGTCCACGAAGCCGTACTGGGTGAGCAGGCGCGGCGGAGCGGTGGGGAAGACCGCGTGGATCGCGATCGCGATGGCCATCGTCCCGATGAACACGTTGCGCACGAAGTAGAAGACCTCGTTGCGCCGCAGGTACAGCCAGGCCAGGAAGATCGTGCAGAGCACGAAGTGGAGGTTCATGTAGAGGAAGTTCGTGATGTCGATCAGCCAGCGGTCGTTGAGGATCGTGCGCTGGAAGTCGACCTCGAAGAACGTGTGCGTGGACTGCTCGAGCTCGACCACCCGGTTGCCATTGGCGAAGGCGGCGGTATGGCTGCCCTCGGTGAGCCCGCGGACCAGCTCGTAGAGGCTGTCCACCAAGATCCAGATCCCCACCTGGAGCAGGGCGTCGGGCCAGCCCTTGGGCAGGCGCAGGTTCCTACGCAGGAACGAACCGACGGCGCGAACGGGACGAGGCATGACCAAGAAATACTGCCACGCCCGGCAACCGTTACGTTGCCCTACCCCATGGGACCGCTGCGACGCATCGCGCACTGGCGGGGCCGCCGGGTGTGGCTGCGCGACCCGGCCCGGGCGCTGCGGCTGCTCGGCGACGACCCCGGCCGTCTCGACGCCGAGTCGGCCTCGATCCGCGCCTGGCTGCTGCTGACCTACGCCCGGGATCCCGAGCGCGCCGAGGAGGCCGCACGCGCCGCGCTCGCCCAGGACGGCGATACCCGCTTCGCATCCGCGACGCTCGCCGAGGTACACATGCGGCGGGGTGAGGCGGACGCGGCGATCGCCGTGCTTCGGGCCGCGCGCGCCAAGCTGCCGGAGGTCAGGTGGTACACGCTCACCCTCGCGGACGTGCTCGAGGAGGCGGAGCGCGTGCCGGAGGCCGAGGCAGTTCTCGAGGAGGCCCTCGCCGACACCGAGCTGCGCCGTCACGCGCTCAAGCGCCTGTCGCGCCTCGCGGTCGAGCGGGGCGATCGTGCTCGCGCGAGGATGTTCTTCACCGAACTGGTGGCGCTCGAGCCCGACTACCTCGTGTACGCGTCCGACTACGTCACGCTGGGGACGCTCGAGCTGGAGGACGGCGACCGCGACGCCGCGCGGGAGACCTGGCGGGCCGGCGCCGGCGTGTACCCCCGCAACGCCGAGCTCCGCGGACTGCTGACCGAGCACTTCGGCGAGACGCCGCCCGAGAAGGCGCCGAACATCCCGCCGGTACGCGAGGAAGAGCTGGGCGTGCGGCGGATCCCCGTCCGCACGCGGATGATCACGGCCCGCACCGGCGTGGTCGACGTGGTCGACGACGCGACCACCAAAGTGCGCCGGGACGGCGATGTCGTGGCCCTGGCCGAGAGCGCGGCCGCGGCGGGCCAGGGCCGGCTGGTGCCGCTCGAGCTGATCCAGCCGGGGCCGCTTGCCCGGCTGCTGTCGCGTTTCGTCGGCAGCATCGGCCCGCTGCACAGCGCGGAGGGGATGCAGGGGGCGATCATGGAGGCCGGGCGGCCGCGGATCGTCGCCGGCACGCTGGCGGCGATCGTCACCAAGCCGCTGGGGCGGCGCGGCTGGTTCTACCGGGTGGCCGGTCAGGGGACGGCGCTGATCGACGACGTCGCCGCCGCGCTGCCGCCCAACGACCACCACATGGTGTTCGGCCCGCGCGATCCCGACGGACTGGCCGACGAGCTGGCGGCGCGCCTGCGCTGCGGCGCCGCGATCGTGGACGCCAATCACCTCAGCGGCGCGTGGGTCGTGGCCGCGTCGGACGGGATCGATCGCCGCTGGCTCGAGGCCGCGCTGAACGACAACCCCGCCGGCAACCAGGATGAACGCACGCCCGTGGTGATCGTGCGGCGGAGCGAGCTCAGCTGACGCGCGAGGAGCGCTGCGGATAGCGCAGTGCGCGGCCGTCCCGGTCGAGCGCGGCGAGAACGTCCTCGAGGCTCTTGGCGCCGATGCCCTTGAGCTGCAGCACCTCGGCCTGGGTGCGCGAGGTGAGCTGCTCGATGGTCTCGATGCCGGCCTGCGACAGCGTCGTGTGAACCCGCTTGGACAGACGCAGCTTCGCCAGGGGGGTCGCCTTCGTGGGGGCGGCGGCGACGGATTGGGGCGGTCTCGGCGCCGGCGCGGGCTCCCCCGTACGGCGGCGTTCCTCCTCGAGCCGCCGGCGCTCTTCGGCGCGGCGGCGGCGCTCCTCGCGCTGCTCCTCCATGACCCGCCTGCGCTCCTCCTCGGCGCGGCGGCGCTCCGCGGCTGCGCGCACGCGCTCCTCCTCGGCGCGCCGGCGCTCCTCGAGGCGGCGCCGGTGCTCCTCGCGCCGGCGTTCCTCCTCGCGGCGCCGCTCCTCGAGGCGCCGCCGCTCGGCCTGTTCGCGACGCTCCTCGCGCCGCTTGAGCAGGTCGGCCGTCGCGCGCTCGGTCACGCTCGGATCCGGCGGCCGGGGAACCGGGCGCGGCTCCGTCTTGGGCACGACGGCGCGCGTGGCCGCCGCGTCCGCCCCCTTCGAGCGGCGCCGCGGGATCGCGCGGCGCCTCGGTCGCTCGGGCCGTGGGAAGATCCGATGCCAGAACCAGTAGCACCACAGCGCCGGGATGATGGCGAGGAACAGCATCAGCACGGCCGGCATCCACGAGACGAGATAGGGCCGCACGCCGATCTGGTTCTCCGGGACGAGCAGGCTGGCGATCGCCGAGCTGACCAGGCCGAGCGCGACCACGCCGGTCAGGACCATGCCGGCGAACAGCGCCATCGTGCGAGCGGTCAGGGGAGCGCCCGGGTTGCGAGCCGCCCCGCCGCGCTGCCTGTCGTGGGTCCTGTCGGAGATCGACGCCATCGTCGGGCCCTGCCTGGCGGCCCAATGCTAGATCGCCGGCCGCGCGGGCGCGCGCAGGACGGCCTTCGCCGCCCGCACGACCACGTCGACGTGGCGCTGCTGCATCGCCTGGTGCACCGGCAGCGCGAGCAGTCCGTGCCGAGCCGGCTCGAGCTCGGCGAATCGCTCGCGGTCCAGGATCGGGTGCGGGACGGGCCACACCTCCAGCGCGCGTACGCCGTGGTCGAGCAGCGCGGCGATGGCGGCGCCGCGATCGGCGGACATGACGGGGAAGTAGAGCGGGCACGTTCCGTCAGGCAGCTCGCGGAAGGGCTCGAGGGTCAGCTCGGCCAGCTCGTCCCGCAGGGCCTGGTAGTTGGCGCGCCGGCGCACACGAATCGCGTCGCCGTCCACGCGCGTGACCGCCGCGGCGGTCAGCCGTGACGGGGAACGCGCCGCGGCGTCGAGGTCGGCGGGCTGCAGGCCCCACTCGCCGATCACCGTCTCGGTGAGCGTGCCCTCGCGCGCGGCCGCGTCGGTGCGGCTGGCGCGGCCGATGGCCTCGGCGGCGCGCGCGCGGAGGATGCGCGGCCGGCCGATCGCCGCGCGTCCGGCTACGAGCGACGCCACCGACCGCGCCATCGCGCGTCCCCCGGGCCGGCCCGTCGCGGCGTCGATCCGCCGGCCCTCCTCGCGTAGTAGGACGGCGCCGCCGTCGGGTGTGCCGAGCGACTTGCGCGGGCAGAACACGGCCGCGTCGCCGCGCGCGCCGAGCGGGCGTCCGGCCCCATCGCGTGAGAACAGTCCGTGCGCGGCGTCCTCTATCACGCGCGTGCGGGCGGGCGGCTCCGGCATCGGGAAGCCGAAGCACGAGATCAGGTACGTGGCGTCGCACGCCGCCGCGGCCCGCGCCAGGTCCTCTTCGTCCACGCGCAGCTGGGCGTCCACGCGGTAGAAGTCGAGCTCGACACCCGCCAGGTGGGCGGCCTCGACCTCCGAGCCGCAGTGATACGCGGGCATCGCGAGCCGGCTGCCGCGGCCCAGCCCGAGCGCACGCAACGCGAGCCACACCGCCCCGCGGCCGAGATGGGTCAGCGTCAGGCCCGGCTCTGCGAACGGGTACGCCGGCGGCCGGCGGCGCCGGTGCAGGGCGCAAAGCTCCGCCGGCGGGTAGACCCCGATCAGGACGTCGGCGCTCACGCGAGGTGAGGCTACCCGTACGATCGCGCACTAGGGCTCAGCCGTCCGAGCGAGAGGAGTGCAATGCAGATCCGTGCCGCGGTACTGGAGGAGTTCGGCGCTCCGCTCGCCGTGCAGGACCTGGAGCTGGCCGGGCCGAAGGCCCGCGAGGTGCTCGTGCGCCTGCACGCCTGCGGCGTGTGCCACACCGACATGTACACGGCCTCGGGCGCGGACCCGTCCGGCTACGCGCCGACGGTGCTGGGCCACGAGGGCGCCGGCGTGGTCGAGGCGGTGGGGGACGAGGTCACGCTGGTCGCGCCGGGCGATCACGTGGTGACGCTGTTCTCGCCCCAGTGCGGCGAGTGCGTCCACTGCCGCAGCGAGAGGACGAACATCTGCCTCGCGGTCCGCGAGCAGCAGAACCGCGGGCATCTGCCCGACGGCACGACTCGCCTGTCCCGCGACGGCGAGGAGGTCCGCCACTTCATGGGCACCTCGACCTTCGCCGAGGCCACCGTGATGCCGGAGATCGCGCTGGCGAAGATCGACCCGCAGGCGCCGCTGGACCGCGCGTGCCTCTTCGCCTGCGGGCTGTCCACCGGTCTCGGGGCGGCGATCAACACCGCCAAGGTGGAGCCGGGCTCGACATGCGTCGTGTTCGGCGCCGGCATGGTCGGGCTCGGTGCGGTTGCCGGCTGCCGCCTGCAGGGCGCGGAGCGGATCGTGTGCGTCGACCTCTCACCGGAGCGCCGCGAGCTCGCGCGCGGCCAGGGCGCGACCGTCGTACTCGACGGCGGGGAGGGCGCCGTCGAGGCGGTGCTCGAGATGACCGGCGGCTTCGGCGCCGACCACACGTTCGAGGCGACCGGCAACGTGAACGTGATGCGCCAGGCGGTCGAGGCGGCGCGCATGGGCTGGGGGCTGTGCACCGTCGCCGGGGTCGCCGGGAAGGGGGAGACGCTCGACATCGTGCCGCGTCTGCTGATCACCGGGCGGCGCGTCGCCGGCACGAGCTTGGGCGGCGTCAAGGGCCGCGACCAGGTCCCGGTGGTCGTGGAGCGCTGGCTCGCCGGCGACATCGATGTGGAGCCGTTCGTGTCCCACCATCTGGCCCTGGACGAGGTCAACCGCGGCTTCGAGCTGATGGAGGCCCAGGACGGCATCCGCAGCGTGATCCACTACGACTGATGCGCCTCGCCACCCGCCCCGACAACCCGCTCGAGGGGCTCGCGATGGTCGCCGGCCAGGTCCCGACGCCGCTGTTCGACACCTACGTCGCCATCTTCACCGCGCGTGCCGTCATGGCCGGGACATCTCTGGGGATATTCGCCGCGCTGGCCGAGCGACCGGATGACGCCGCCGGCCTCGCCCGCCGGCTCGACCTCGACCCCGCCGGCGTGGACGTGCTCGTCACCGCACTGCATGCGCTCGGCTACCTCGAGGCGGAGGACGGCGGTCGCTACGGCGTGGCGTCGGCGACGCGCAAATGGCTGCTCGACGCGGACACCTCCGTCGCCGCCTTCGCGACGGTCTTCGACTACGACATGTGGGACCACGTCGGGCGGCTCGAGGAGGGGATCCGCAGCGGGCAGCCGATCGGCCTCCACGAGCGGCCGCCGGACGACCCGTACTGGGAGCGCTACATGCGCGGGCTGTTCGAGCTCTCGCGCCTGGCCTCCGACATCGTCGCCCGTTTGATCGGCGCCCGCGGCCCGCGCTCGGTCGTCGACCTCGCCGGCGGCCACGGCGAGTATTCGATGGCACTCTGCCGGCGCCACGACGGGCTGAAGGCGACGGTCGTCGACCTCGAGGGCGGCGCGCGCATCGGCCGGCGCATCGTGACGGAGCAGGGCATGGCCGACCGCGTCGCCTTCCAGGTCGGCGACATCTTCGAGGCCGACCTCGGCGCGAATCACGACATCGCCATGGCCAACTCGATCACCCACCACTTCGACGAGGAGCGAAACGTGGCCATGCTGCGGCGTGCCCGCGAGGCGCTGCGGCCCGGCGGCACGATGGCCGTGCTCGACCTCGAGCGCGCCGACCCGGGCAAGCGCGGCACGCAGATCGGCACGCTGACCGGCCTTCTGTTCTACGTGACGAGCCATGCCCGCACCTACAGCGGGCGGGAGCTCGAGGGCTTCCTTCACGCCGCCGGCTTCGAGCGCGTGCGCTCGCGCCGCGACCTGCGCCTGCCCGGCAGCGTGCTCGTGCTCGGGCGGGCTCCTGAGGATTAGCGCCGTCCACGGTGGGCATGCGAAAGGCATGACGGAGCGTCCGAGAGACTCGCGCCTCACGGTTGGGGAAGTGGCACGCGCCGAGGCCGAGGACTTCGGCAACGCGCTGGAGAGCGTCGACGAGCGACTCCGCGGCTCCCTGCGCCGCACGCCCCTGCTCGACAACCTCCTCGACTGGCGGCTGGTGCTGCTCGCCGCGGCCGTGGGCCTCATCGTCGGCGGGATCGCGCGGCTCATCGTCCCCTGGCTCGCGGCGGTGGCCGTCTTCCTGCTCGTGTTCATCACCGTGATGCTCGTGATCGCAGGCCGCCGCACGGGCGACTAAACCTGCGGCGCCACGGTGTCTCTTCGCTAACACCCCAAGGTTTGGTCGTTTGGAGCCGGGTATGCGAAGGGCTCCGCCGGGTTCGGCCACAAAGCTGACTGGCCCAACTACGGCAAGGCGGGAGGAAGGGTGCGGCTGCCGGAGGACACGAACACGGCAGCCGCGCTCCCCGCTACTTTGCTCACACCGCAGCGGTCACCCGGCGGGTTGCGCGGCTTCGCCGCCGGCGCCGGGCGCCTTGTCGTCGGGCTCGTCGTGCATCGAGCCGAACTGGCGGCGCAGGAACAGGTAGGCGATCCCGCCGCCGAGCAGCGGCACGAGGAACCCGATCGCCTGGTAGAGAACGACGGCCGCAATTGCCTGGTTGTGGTTGACGCCGAACACGACGAGCATCCCCGCCATGCCGCCGACAGCGCCGAGGTTCGCCGGCAGCGGAATCGAGCCGGCCAGCCCACCGATCAGGTAGCACATGGACACCACCGCGAACGTGGGCACCGGCTTGGCGTCGATGGCGACGAACGCGCCCTGCAACACGAGCATGTCGAAGCCCAGGTAGACGATCGCGCCGAGCACGATCTTCGTGCTGCCGCGATGGCGCAGCATCGCCTTCGTGCTTTGCACCGATGCCGCCAGTGTTCCGATGCCCTTGGCGATCTTGGGCCGCTTGGCCTCGAGGCGCGCGGCCAGGCGATCGGCGCGGCTGGTGACGAAGAGCGCAAGCGCGATCCCGATCGCCACCAGGGCCGCCGGCAGCAGCGTCAGCGCCAGGTTGTCCTGGCCGTGGAACACGCCGACCGCCAACCCCAGGCCGAAGAACACGATGGCCAGGCCGTCGACGGCGCTGTTGAGGAACATGAGCGTGAACTGGCGCTCGCCGACCTTGTCCATCGGCATCCCGAGGCGGTGCAGCATCCACGCCCCCACACCGATGCTGCCCAGTGTGCCGCCCGGCACGACCATGCCGCCCCCGAGCTGGGCCCACGCCACGCGCGCCCCGAGGTGCTTTCCGCGGCCGCCCTGGCGCAGCAGGTTGTCGGGGTCGAGAATCCCCCTCCAGGAGACGACGTACCCGATCTCCGACAGCGTCTCGACGGCCATCGCGCCCACGATCCACTCGAACCTGACGTTCTGCAGATCCGTCAGCGCCTTCTCGAAACCCGGGATCAGCTTGAGGAACAGGATCGCGAACGCGACGAAGCCGATGAAACGCAGCGCTCGATGGGACAGGTGGCTGCGCGCGGCCTGCAGGGCATGCCGGGTCCGGCGCATCCGTTCGCGCTTGGTCTCCGGCTCAGCGTCAGGGGGGGTTTCCGCCTCGTCGGTCATGGGGTCCACCCTCCCGCACCGCCGAACGTCACGCAAGTGGCGCGAGCCTCGGCTCAGCCGTTCATCGCCGCGAGGTCCAGCTCGAGCGACGGGTCCGCCTGCGCGGCCGCGCCGACCACCACGAGGAATGTGTTGAAGAGCAGCTCGCGCAGTCGCTCGCGGGCCACGGTGCGCCGCTCCAGCCAGCTCAGGCTGGTGGCCTCGACATAGCCCACCCAGCCCTCCATCGCCAGCCGCAGAAGTGTCGTGGGCTCCGACTTGAGCGGCAGATCGGCGATCGCGCGGTCGATGATGACCGCGCGGCTCTCCTCGACGATCTCCCGTACCTCGGCGTCCGAGCCGATGCCTCCGCGCATGAGCGCGATGTAGCCCTCCGCGTGGTGCTCGACGTAGTCGAGATAGGCCTCCAGCGACAGGCGCAGCCGTTCGGGCGGCGGAAACTCGGGGTCGGGCTCGACGACCTCGCGCAGCTGCGCGGCGGCAGCGCGCACGCCGGCGACGTAGAACTCGCGCTTGCTCGGGAAGTAGTGGTAGAGCAGGCCCTTCGAGATTCCCGCGCGAGCGGCGATCTCGTCGATCGAGACGGCGTCGTAGGAGTTGGTGCTGAACAGCTCGAGGCCGATGCGCATGAGCTGCTCGCGGCGCGCGTCGATATCGAGGCGGAGGCGGGGGGCGGGGGCCGGGGTGCTCATTTCTGTGGTCAGTGTCACACGCTCTTGACTCAGATTCAATAGTCTGCTTCCATCCTATTGAACTGAAGTCAACGTCTCAGGGGAGACCAAAGGGAGAGAACGAGATGCCGGCCACCGGAACGCCCGAGCGACACGCGACCACCTCGACTCCCACCGAGCCGACCGTAGCGGACGCTCCGGAGCGTCATGTCCACGTGGCGATCGTGGGCAGCGGGTTCGCCGGCTTGGGCATGGCGATCCGCCTCAAGCAGCAGGGCATGCACGACTTCGTCGTGCTCGAGCGCGCCGACGACGTCGGCGGTACCTGGCGCGACAACCACTATCCGGGTTGCCAGTGCGACGTCCCCTCGCACCTCTACTCCTTCTCCTTCGCGCCGAACCCCGCGTGGAGCCGCACGTTCTCGCGCCAGCCGGAGATCCAGACGTATCTGCGCCGCTGTGCCGACGAGCACGGGGTCATGCCGCACATGCGCTTCGGCCACGGCGTCACCGGTGCGGCCTGGGACGACGCCGCGCAGGTGTGGCGCCTCGATACGGCCGGTGGCTCCTTCACGGCCCGCCTCCTCGTGGCCGCACCCGGCGCGTTGAGCGAGCCGTCGGTCCCCTCGATCCCCGGGATCGAGCGCTTCGAGGGCACGGTCTTCCACTCCGCCGACTGGGACCACGATCACGATCTCGACGGCGAACGCGTGGCGGTCATCGGCACCGGCGCCTCCGCGATCCAGTTCGTCCCCCAGATCCAGCCGCGCGTGGACAGGCTGCACCTCTTCCAGCGCACGCCCGCTTGGATCATGCCGCACCCGGACCGGCCGATCAGCCGGCTCGAGCGGCGGGTGTACCGCGCGTTTCCCGCCGCCCAGCGCCTGATGCGCGCGGGCCTTTACTGGGCGCGCGAGACGTTCGTCTTCGGGTTCCTGCACCGCCGCCTGATGCGCCTGCCGCAGCGCATCGCCCGCCGGCACCTGCGCTCGCAGGTCGCCGATCCCAAGCTGCGCGCGAAGCTGACGCCGGACTACGAGATTGGCTGCAAGCGGATCCTGATCTCCAACGACTTCTATCCCTCGCTGACGAAGCGCAACGTCGAGGTCGTGACCGATGGCGTCCGCGAGGTGCGGGCGTCCTCGATCGTTGACTCCGAGGGCGTCGAGCGCGAGGTCGACACGATCATCTTCGGCACCGGCTTCCAGGTGGCGCGAATGCCGATCGCCGAGCGCGTGCGCGGGCGCGATGGGCTGCTGCTCGCCGACGCCTGGCGCGACGGAATGCAGGCGCACCTCGGAACGACCGTCGCGGGGTTCCCGAACATGTTCGTCATCCCGGGGCCGAACACCGGCCTGGGCCATACGTCGATGGTCTTCATGATCGAGTCGCAGATCGCCTACGTGCTGGACTGCATGCGCGCGATGGACGCGAGCGGCGTCGGCGCGGTCGACGTCCGCCCGGAGATCCAGGCGGCCTACAACGACGAGGTCCAGGAGCACATGGAGGGCACGGTGTGGCTGTCGGGGTGTGCAAGCTGGTACCTCGACGCGTCGGGCCGCAACACGACGCTGTGGCCGGGGTTCACCTACGACTTCCGGCGGCGTACGAGCCGCTTCGACCCGGCGCACTACGAGCTGCGCGCCGCGGTGCCGGCGCCTGTGCCGGCCGCCGGATAACCGCGCCCGCTACCTCGCCGACGCTGCCGGGGGGTCGATCTCGATCCCGCGGTCGTGGTAGAGGCGGCGGTCGGCGGTGTCGAGCAGGTCGCCGGGGGTCAGGCCATCGCGGGGGAACGTCGCGACGCCGCTCGTCAGGTCCCAGTCCGTTGTCAGGCCGACATTGGCACGGGACTGCGGGAGAGCCGCGTAGACGCGCTTGCGGAACGCGTCCGCGCCGGCGCCATCGTCCTCGGGCAGCACGACGACGCACTCGTCGCCGCCGATCCGCCCGCAGACGTCGTGATCGCGGGACGTCGCCTGCAGCAGCGCGCCGACCTCGCGAAGCAGCCGGTCGCCGGCGCCGTGGCCGTGGACGTCGTTGATTCGCTTCAGGCCGCGCACGTCGAAGAAGACCACCGATACCTGGCGGTTGTAGCGACGCGCGCGCCCGACCTCGGCGGCGAGCCGCCCCTCGAGCGCGCCGCGCACCAGCAGCCCGGTGAGCGAATCGGTCACGGCGCGTGCCTCCACCTGTGAGAGCGCCCGGCCGCGGCGGTGCGAGGCGATGGTCGCGGCCGTCGTGGTGCCCGCGAAGAGCAGGGCCAGGCCGCCGACCGCGGCGAGCAGGGCCCACACGCCGGCCGGTACCCCGGCGAGTGCGTCGCCGAGCAACGCCGGCACCCGCGATGTCGTGCGCCCACCCGGGATGTCCGGGCGAACGGCGGCGCCGGTCGCCGGAATCGCGGCGAGGCGATCGGACGCACCCAGGCCACCGCCGGCCGCAGAGGCGGCGAGGGTGCCGGCACCCAGGCGAGTGATCCCCGCACCGGATGCGCTGCCGCCCGAACGGGCGCTTCGCGCCTCCGAGCGGGCTCTCCCGGACGCGAGGGCGTCCTCGACGCCCCGGCCGAGACGGGGCAGCTGGGCGGCTGGTGGCGCGGTCGACGGGCCGTTGGTGGGCGCCGGGACCACGCTGCCGGCCGGCACCGGGATCGGTGCGGCTGCGACGGGCGTCGGCGCGGCCGTCCCCGCGCTGACCGCGCTGGTCTTTCGAGCGCCGCCGGCGCTGCGGCGCGGGGGTCGGGCGGCGTTGCGACCGCGTCCGTGGTGCCCCCCGGTCGTGCCGCCACCACTTGGATGGCGCTGCGACCCGGGCGCCGCCGGCGGAGTGTCGTGGGAAGGCCGCGGCGCGCCGTCGCGCGAGCGGCGCCCGGGCGGATTTGGCCGCCCACCGTTCCCGGAGCCGCTGCGCCCGCCCCGGTGCCCCCGCGCGGGACCACCGGTCCGCGGCCCATGGCCGGAGCCGCCGCGCTGGCCCGAGCGGTCGCGACCGTGGGGTCCGTGGTCGCGCGCCGGAACGGCGGCCGGGATGGCGGCTGCGGCCAGGAGCACTGCCGCTGCCAGGGGGAGAATGCGCCACCCCGAGGGCGCCCAACGGGCGCGCCGGTGTTCGCGATTTTGGTCGTTGCGCGACACGACCGCCAACCGTACAGGCCCGTGCCAGTGTTGTGGTCTCGCGTTGGAGCATCCCGGTGAGACGTGCGCCGCCCGGTAGGGTCGCCACGATGGCCGCCCACGAGATCGGTGAGGCCACCGTGGAGGGACAGGCCGTGCGGGTCCTGCGCTCCCCGGCCGGCCTGGAGGCGGCCTTCGCCCCCGAAGTCGGAATGATCGGGTGCTCGCTGCGCCACGAGGGGGAGGAGCTGCTGGGCCAGCGGGGCGGCCTGGCCAAGTACGCCGACACCGGGTCCAGCATGGGCATCCCGCTGCTGCACCCGTGGGCAAACCGGCTGGATGGGCTCGAGTACGAGGCCGAGGGGATCGCCGTGCGGCTGGATCCGGACCGTTCCCCGGTGCGCCTCGATCCCAACGGCCTGCCGATCCACGGCCTCGTGTCCGCGAGCCGGTTCTGGGAGGTCACGGGAGCCGCCGCGGACGTCGACGCCGCGACGCTCTCGGCCCGCCTGGCGTTCGCGGACCACCCAGAGCTGCTCGCGGGCTTCCCCTTCCCGCACGAGCTGCTGGTCGA
>JAWVFS010000078.1:0-9246 GCA_033855795.1 Solirubrobacteraceae bacterium
TCACCAAGAAGCTCAACCAGGCCGCCCAGAACGCGGTGCTCTCGGGCGCGATCCCGAGCACCGTGGGCGGCCAGTCCGCCTACACGCTGCGCGTGGGCCCCAAGCACGACGGTGGCCTGCTCGGCGCGGTCGAGGTCGGCTGGGACGCCGTGAACGGGGTGCCGCTCCGCGCCGCCGTCTATGCGCAGGGCTCCAACTCCCCGGTGCTCGAGCTGTCGGCCACCAACGTCACCTTCGGCAACGTGCCGGCCAGCGACTTCGCCGTCAGGCCGCCGTCCAATGCCAAGGTCGTGCGGGTCAGCCAGCCCTCGAACACTCAGACCGCCGGCGCGAAGGCGAAGGCCAAGGGTGCGAAGCGTCGCGCTCAGGCCGCCGAGAAGGTGCGCGGGCCCGCCGCCGTCGACGCGGCCGTCCCGTTCAAGCTCTCGGCGCCGGCCAAGCTCGCCGGCCTTCCGCGACAGGACGTCCGCCTGCTGGACTGGGGCGGCCACCCCGCCGCGCTGGTGACCTACGGCCAGAACCTCGGCGGCATCGCGGTGATCGAGCGCCAGCCCGACGCCAAGGGCGCCACGCATGCGCAGCCGGCCAAGGGCCGGGGCGACGGCGAGGGCCGGCTCCCGACCCTGTCGATCAACGGCGCCACCGGCACCGAGCTGGCGACGGCACTGGGCACGGTCGTCCAGTTCGACCGCCGCGGCGTGTCCTACGTCGTGATCGGTTCGGTCCCGCCGCAGGCGGCCGAGGCAGCCGCCCGCGGGCTTTAGCCAGGCGAGAGGCGAGCATCTAGCCTCATGTCAATGGATGCGCCGCCGGTGCAGGCCGAGGGCCTGGTCAAGCGATACGGACACATCGTGGCCGTCGACGACGTCGACCTCACGGTTCAGGCCGGCGACGTCTACGGCTACCTCGGCCCCAATGGCGCCGGCAAGACCACGTCGTTGCGCATGCTGTTGGGGCTCATCCGCCCGACGGAGGGCAACGCGAAGCTCTTCGGTCGCAACCCCCTCCACGACGGCGCCCGCGCGCTCCAGGGCGTCGCGGGCTTCGTCGAGGAGCCGCGCTTCTATCCGTACCTCACCGGTCGCAAGAACCTCGAGCTGCTCGCGGCCTTCGATGGCGGTGAGGCGTCGAGCCGCGTCGACGAGGCGCTGGAGATCGTGGATCTCGCCGACCGCGCCAAGGACAGGGTGGGCGGCTACTCCCACGGCATGCGCCAGCGGCTCGGCATCGCGGCGGCGCTGCTGCGGGATCCCAGCCTGCTGCTGCTCGACGAGCCGACCACCGGCCTCGACCCTCCGGGTATGCGCGACATGCGCACGCTCATCGGGCAGCTCTCGGAGCGTGGAGTCACCGTTCTCCTGTCCAGCCACCAGCTGGCCGAGGTCGAGGAGATGTGCAACCGCGTGGCCATCATCCGCTCCGGCCAGATCGTTTACGAGGGCGTGCTCGCCGAGCTCAAGCGCACCGCGGGCGGCGGCTATCGCCTGCGCTCCACCGACGCCGGGCGGGCCGTGCAGATCTGCGAGGCGCAGGCCGGTATCGCGCAGGTGCGCCTCGACGGCCACGAGGTCCGCTTCGCCGCCGACAGCGACGAGGCCGTGGCGGCATTGTCGATCGCGCTCGTCGAGGCCGGCGTCGGGATCACCGCCCTCGCGCCGACCGGCGCGACGCTCGAGGAGCTGTTCTTCCGGCTGACCGAGGGCGAGGCCGCGAACGGTGCGCCGGCAGCGCCCCGCGTCCCCGCGGAGGCGGCATGACCCAGCCGGGAGTGGCCACGATCTACCGCTGGGAGCTGCGCAAGCTGCGTTCCCAGAAGCGGACGTACATGGGCTTCGCCATCGCGATCGCCATTCCCCTGATCTTCGTGATCGCGCTGGCGCTCTCGAGCCACCAGCCCGAGGGGATCCTCTTCGGTCGCTACGTCCGCCAGTCGGGCTTCGCCATCCCGCTCGTCGTCCTGATCTTCGGCTCCATCTGGCTGTTCCCGCTCGTCACGTCGCTGGTCGCGGGCGACATCTTCGCGTCCGAGGACCACAACGGGACGCTCAAGACGATCCTCACCCGCTCGGTGGACCGGGGCCAGATCTTTGCCGGGAAGGTGCTCGCCACCGTCACCTACGCCGCCGCCGCGCTACTCCTCATGGGCATCGTGGCGGTCCTCGCCGGCGGCATCGAGTCGGGCTTCAACTCTCTGACCACCCTGTCCGGGACCAAGGTCGGGCCGGGCAAGGCGCTCGAGCTGGTGACCGCCAGCCTCGGCGTCTACCTCCTCCCCATGCTGGCGATCGCCTCCATTGGACTGCTGTTGTCGACGATCACGCGCAACAGCGCCGCGGCCGTGGTGGGCGCGCTGATGATCGCGTTGGTCCTGCAGATCGGCAGCATCATCCCCGGCCTCGAGGAGCTCCGGCCCTACCTGCTGCCGCGCCAGTTCGATGCCTGGCAGGGCCTCCTGCGCGAGCCGACCGACTGGGCGCCGATCGGCCGCGCCGCCTGGGTGTGCGCCGCCTACGCGGTGCCGTCGCTCTTCGCGGCGTACCTGGTCTTCCTGCGCCGCGACGTCGCCGGCGGGTAGAGCGCCGCCGTCTCCTCGGTTGGCGCCTCCGCCACGGCGGTGACCTCGGCCGCCCCGTTGCCGTTCCCGTTCCCGCTGCCGTTGCCGGCGACGGGCGGCGGGACGATGATCGCACCGCTCGGCGTGCGGGCCGGTCCGCGCTCGCGCCGGACGCGCCGGCCGACGGTCTCCCAGGTCCTCGGTGCGGCGGCCAACGCGAGCAGGAGGAGGATCGGCAGCGCCGCGAGCAGCAGCGCCCGGTCGGGTACCCGGGCATCTGCCGACATGCCGGCGGACGGCACCGTCGCCGCCGCGAGACGCGCCTGCGCCCGGGCCCGGCGGCGCGCGCGAGCGCGCGCCCGCACCTTCCGCGCGGAGGCGACGGCGGCGGTGCCCGCACCGGCCACCCCGCTCGACGTCGAGCTCGAGCCGCTGCCGCCTCCGGCGCCGCCCGCAGAGGCGCCCCGGCCCGTCGTACCGCCGCGACCCGAGCCCCCGCAGCCGCTCGCGCGCTCCCGCGCCGCGGCCTGGAGCTGGGACGCGTACTCCGGCGCGTACTGCGCCACGTCGTTGGGAACCGAGCCCTGGAGCTGATTGCTGCTGTAGCGGCAGGGCGTGATGTGCCCGGTCTGCTGGTACTCGTCCAGCGGGGACGCCGCCCACGCCGGCCCCGCGAGAGCCAGCGCGGCGACCGCCGTGCAGATGATCAGCCTGTGCCCCATCAGTCAGTGAAACGTCATCGGAAGCTGGGAGTTCCGCACGGAGATCAGCGCTAGCCTCTGGCCATCTTTGAGTCCGCCGCCTTCATGTCGAATGTCACAGAGACCGTCGTGCTGTTCGTGCTGCTGTTCGTCTTCGTCGCGGGCGGACTGTTCGTGTACGGCCGGCGTTAGAACCGCCACGATGAACGCGTGACGAGGCGCCCGCTCACCGCGGCAGCCCTCCTGGCCGCCGTCGCCGCGGCCGGCTGCGGGTCGGACTCCGGCATCGTGAAGTCGGCGAAGACCTCCGGCCGGGACACCGGCGCGGCTGCCCGGACCGCCCCCGCCGCGACGACCCGTGCGGCGCCGCCGAAGCCCGCCAAGGCGCCGACCCCGGCTCCCCCCGGCTGCGGGCGAAAGCCGGTCGAGCACCTGATCACGACCCCCCGCTGGCTCGGCAACTTCGAGATCACGGAGTACTTCTCGGTGTCCGAGCGCTGGTTCGTCGGCCGGCGGGTGAGCGCGCCGGGCATTCCCGGGCGGCACCGCGTGGATTGGCTCTACTCGTCCAACGGCGTCGCGATGGAGGGCGATGGCATCGGCCTCGATGGCCGCCACTACCACTTCGCGTCCGGCGGGGATGCCGGCTGGATCAACGGGGCGGGCCGGCGCACGCGCGCCAGCGCCTGCGCGAGCCGCTGGAGCCACGGCCTGCCGCGCTGGCTCGAGGGCGGTTGGCGCAACACCGGCGGGGCGATCACCTTCCCGCTGGAGGGGGGTGGGTGGTCGAACGGCACCGGCATCCGCGAGCTCTCGTACGCGGGAGTCACGTTCGCGCCCGGCTCGTCGCAGCCGCTCCGGCCGTATCAAACCGTCGCGGTGGACCCCGACCTCATCCCGAAGGGCAGCCGTCTGTACATCCCGGCGTACAAGGCGATCAACGGGGGCTGGTTCGTCGCGACCGACACCGGCGGAGCGATCATCGGCCGCCACATCGACGTCTATCGACCGCCGACGAGCTCGATCGACGACGGTGGCCGCTATATGACCCACCGGCGGGTCTACGTGCAGCCGCCGCGCTAAAGCGACGCGGCGACGACGAGTGCCATCACGGCGACGGTCAGCGATGCGGCCGCCACGGCGACGACGGCGCCGGCGGCGAATGCTCTACGTGCCCAGATCATGGACTCGTTCTCGGCAGGCACGACGCTCAGCTTTAGTGACCGTTGCCCCGGTCTTTTGTCGGCCCGACCCCGGGGATCGCGGCTCAGGACAGCGCAGCGTCCCGCCGGCGGCGGCGCTCGACCCGCGAGTAGGAGGCGAGGTCGAACAGGAATCCCAGGGCGACAATGAACCACTCGAAGCCGTACACGCGGTTTCCGGAGTCCCACATGAGCGCGTACGCGAGGGTGGTCCAGGGCAGCAGGAAGAAGCCGATCAGCGGGACCGCCCAACTCTCGAACGCCCGGGACAGCAGGTTGCTGAAGACCCAGATGACGAACAGCGCGAGCCGCGGGGAGATCAGGGCGAAGAGCGCGACGAGGCAGGCCACGGGGTGACGCTACCGCCTCAGCGCCCGTGTGCGGAAGATCTTGAGGCCGCGCCTCGCACGGTCGTCCGCTGCCGGCTACGGCAACTGCCCGCGCTGAGCGGCGCGATCAGCAGTTACTTGATGCTGTCGTAGACCTTGAAGAGCGGGAGATACATCGAGATCACGATGAACCCGACGATCCCGCCGATGAGGATGATCATCACGGGCTCGAGGATCGAGGTGAGGGCCTTGATCGCGGCGCTGACCTCGTCCTCGTAGAAGTCGGCGATCTTCGTGAGCATCGTGTCCAGCGCGCCGGTCTCCTCGCCGACGCCGACCATGTGGACGACCATCGCCGGGAAGACCGAGACCTCCTTCAGCGGCGCCGCGATCGTGCCGCCCCGCTTGACCGAGTCGTGCACGCTGTCCATCGCGTTCTCGACCACCTTGTTCCCGGCCGTCTTGCCGGTGACCTCGATGGCCTGGAGGATCGGGACGCCGGCGCTGACCAGCGCCGACAGGGTCCGCGACCAGCGCGCCAGGGCGACCTTTTGCACCACCTCGCCGATGCGCAGCGGGATCCGGAGTCGGAAGCGGTCCCATTGGGGGCGGCCCCAGCTCGATCGCTTCCAGGCGAAAAAGCTCCAGATGACCGCGGCCACGATCACGATCACGAGGTACCACTTGCTGGTGATGAAGTCCGAGAGGCCGACCGTGAACTTCGTCAGTGCCGGGAGCTTGCCGCCGAAGTCCTTGAACACCTTCGCGAACACGGGAACGATGAAGGCGACGAGCGCCAGCAGGACCGCGAGCGCGAAGGTGATGACGACCGCCGGGTAGACCATGGCGGCCCGCACCTGGCGACGCAGGGCATCCTCCTTCTCGAGCTGGTCGGCCGTGCGCTGCAGCGCCGACTCGAGCAGGCCGCCGGCCTCGCCCGAGCGGACCATCGAGATGTACAGCGGACTGAAGATCTTGGGGTGGCGGGCCAGGGCGTCGGACAGCGGCAGGCCGGCCTCGACGCTCTTGCGAATCTCCACCAGCGCTCGCTTGAGCATCTTGGACTCCGTCTGCTCCTCGAGCACGTAGAGCGTCCGCAGGATCGTCACACCCGAGCTGACCATCGTGGCGAGCTGGCGCGTCATCACGCTCAGTTCGCGCGCCTTGACCCGCTCGAAGAATTGGAGCGAGAGCTCCTTCGACCCCTTCTTGGCGTCGATGTCGAGGACGATCAGCCCGCGCGCCTTGAGCTGGTCGGTGACCGCCTGCTTGCTCTCGGCGTCGACCTCGCCGCGGGCGGGAACGCCCGCGAGGTCAACCGCGCGGAAGACGAAGGAGGCCATGGTCTAGGCCTGCCCTCGGAGGTGTCGGACGAGTCGGATCATCGTCCCGTTACATGGCCTGGACCGCAGGCGGCGCGCCGTTCCCGGCGCCCACGGGCGCGGCGCCCATCAGGCGGCGCAGCTCCTCCGGGGCGGTGGCACGCTGCTCGGCGAGCTGGCGGGTGATCGTGCCGGCGCGGACGAGCGTGGCGAGCGCGGAGTCCATCGTCTGCATGCCGGACGAAGCGCTGGTCTGGAGGACCGAATAGATCTGGTGGGTCTTGCCCTCACGGATCAGGTTGCGGACCGCGGCGCTGGGGATGAGCACCTCGGCCGCCATGCAGCGCCCGGAACCGTCCGCCGTGGGAAGCAGCTGCTGGGTGACGATGCCCTGCAGGGCGACCGACAGCTGCACCCGCACCTGGTGCTGCTGGTGGGGCGGGAACACGTCGATGATGCGGTCGATCGTCTGTGGCGTGTCCTGGGTGTGAAGCGTGGCGAAGACGAGGTGGCCGGTCTCGGCCGCGGTCAGCGCGGTGGAGATCGTCTCCAGGTCGCGCATCTCGCCGACGAGGATGACGTCGGGGTCCTGACGCAGCGCCGCCTTCAGGGCGAGTGCGAACGACACCGCGTCGGAGCCCAGCTCGCGCTGGTTGACGATGCACTTCTTGTGCGTGTGGAGGAACTCGATCGGGTCCTCGATCGTCATGATGTGGTCCTCGCGCGTCTCGTTGATCTCGTCCACGAGCGACGCGAGCGAGGTGGACTTCCCGGAGCCGGTCGGGCCGGTGAACAGCACGAAGCCGCGGGGCTTGTTCACGAACTCGTGCACGATCGGGGGCAGGCCGAGCTGGTCGATCGGCGTGATCTCGGCGGGGATCAGGCGGAAGGCCGCTCCGATCGCCGTGCGCTGGAAGTAGGCGTTGACGCGGAAGCGCGCCCGGGCGGGGATCTGGTACGCGAAGTCGACCTGCCAGTCGGTCTCCAGCCGCTGCCGCTGGTCGTTGGACATGATCGAGTAGACGATCTCGCGGGTGTCCGTGGGTGTCAGGGTCGGGTAGCCCTCGAGCGGCGACAGGCGGCCGCGCACGCGCACCATGGGCGGCGAGCCGGCGGTCAGATGGAGGTCCGAGGCGCGGCGCTCGAGCACCTCGAGAAGGACGTCTGAGAATTCGAAGTTCATGTGTGGTTGCTCCCCTCGTCGTTCTTAATCGGCAGATCCGGCGGATCCCGTCACCCTCACGACCTCGGCGATGGACGTGCGCCCCTGCTTGACCTTCTCGAGACCGTCGTCACGCAGCCGTCGCATACCTGCCTCCGTCGCCACGGCGGCGATCTGGTTGGCGGGCGCGCGCTCGAGCACGAGCTTGCGGATCTCCTCGGTGAGGACCATCACCTCGTACAGCCCGATGCGGCCCTTGTAGCCGGTGTTGGCGCAGCGTCCACAGCCGGCCGGCTCGTAGGCCTCGAGGTCGAACGCAGCCTGGAAACCGGCATCCTTGAGCACGTTGGCCGGGATCAGCGTGCGGCGCTTGCAGGTGGGGCACAGCGTGCGGGCCAGGCGCTGGGCGACGACGCAGTCGATCGCCGAGGCGACGAGGAACGGCTCGATGCCCATCTCGACCAACCGGGTGATGGCCGTGGGCGCGTCGTTGGTGTGCAGCGTCGAGAGGACGAGGTGCCCGGTCAGCGCGGACTCGACCGCGATGGTCGCGGTCTCGGCGTCGCGGATCTCCCCGACCATGATGATGTCGGGGTCGGCGCGCATCATCGAGCGCAGACCGGTGGCGAATCCCAGGCCGGCGCGCGGATTGACCTGGACCTGCGTGATCCCGTCGACCTGGTACTCGACCGGGTCCTCGATCGTGATGATGTTCTTCTCTGGGGTGTTGAGCTGGTTGAGCGCCGCGTACAGCGTGGTGCTCTTGCCCGATCCGGTCGGCCCCGTCGCCAGGACGGCGCCGTAGGACTTCCTGAAGGAGTGCTCGTAGCGTTCGCGCTCGTGGTCCTGCATGCCGAGCCCGTCGAGGTCCATGATCACGGCCTCCTTGTCGAGGATGCGAAGCACCGCCGACTCGCCGTGGACGCTGGGCAGGGTGACGACGCGGACGTCGACGTGGCGGCCCTCGATCGTCAGCCCGACGCGCCCGTCCTGGGGCACGCGACGCTCGGAGATGTCGAGGTCGGCCATGATCTTGATGCGCGACACGACGCCCAGGACCATCCGCCGCGGGACCGTCGTCGAGGAACCGAGCACCCCATCCACCCGGAAGCGCACCCGCATGTCGGACCCCTCCGGTTCGAAGTGGATGTCCGACGCCCCGAGCTCGACCGCCTGGGCGATGATCGAGTGCACGAGCTTGATGACCGGCGCGTCCTCGGCGGACTCGCGCAGGTCGACGACCTCGGCCGCAGAGTCCTCCTCCTCCTCGACGGCCTCCTGCACAGCGTCGTCGAGACGGTTGAGCTTGGTGATCAGTGCCGCGATGTCCTCCCGTGAGGCGACGGCCGGGCGGACCTCGAGGCCGGTCATGATCGCCACGTCGTCGACCGCGAGGACGTTGGCCGGGTCGGCCATCACGACCAGGAGCGTGCGCTCGTCGACGAACGACACCGGCACGGCGTCGTAGCGCCGCGCGGCGGAGGACGAGATCAGGTTGGCCGCGCCCATGTCGACCTGGAACACGTTCAGGTCGAGGTGGTCGAGCCCGTAACGCTCGGCGACCGCCCGCGACAGCTGGTCCTGCGTGATGTCCCCAGCGGCGAGCAGCACCATCTCGGGGGTCTGCCCCGCCGTGCGGGCCGTCTCGACCGCCGCCTCGACCCTGGCGGCGTCGGCGAAGCCGAGATCCGCGATCACGTCGGTCAGGAAGCGGCCGGACCCGCCCCGTCGCGTGGGCGGCGTGATGCCGGTCGAGCGCTCGGGCTCGAGGTCGGGCTTGCGCGCGAGGACACCGTCCTCTACCTCGGGGGGAACGGACTGGAGATGCGGGGGGTCGTTGCGGTCCATGCGTCGTGCGGGCGTGGGGGGATGCCGCGGCAGGGCCCCGGACTCGGGATCCTCGGTTTCATCGACGCTTTCGGGCTCCGGCTTGATGGGTGCCGGGGCGATTGGCGGGTCGCGCCGAGGCTCGGGAG
>JAWVFS010000079.1:0-8003 GCA_033855795.1 Solirubrobacteraceae bacterium
GCTCGTTGTTTACGAGCCCCGAGCCAACCCGGCCCAAGGACCAGCCAACCCGGCCCAAGGACCAGCCAGGCCGGCCCAAGGACCAGCCACCACGGCCCAAAGGATCAATCGAGCTTCAGCTCCCGCAACTTCGCCCACCGCGGATCGGGCTCGCGTTCGTGCGCGTGATCCGGCGCCTCGTTGAGGTCCTCGCCGCAGACCGGGCACAGGCCGGCGCAGTCCGGGCGGCAGAGCAGCTTCGGGGGACGCGCGAGCGCGAGCGCGTCCCTGGTCCAGGCCCGCAGGTCGAGCGCCTCGCCCTCGACGTAGGGGGAGTCCAGCTCCTCTCCCCCGCCGGGCTGCTCGACCTCGCGGGCGTCGACCTCGACGACCGGCGCGGCGGGCTCGAGGCAGCGCACGCAGCTGCCCTGCAGGCGCGCGGCGAAGCGCAGCCGCAGCGCCCAGCCCTCGCCGGTCATGCGCGACACGTCGAGCGTCACCGGAAGCGGCCGCGGCTCGATGTCATAGCGCTCGCCCCCCAGTTCGATGGGGGCGGCGACCGCCGCCAGCTCCAGCCGGCGGCCCTCGCCGGCGCTGAGCGAGAGGGCGCCGAGGTCGAAGGTGTCGGTCAACGCGGACACCACCCCGAGGGTAGCGGCCGGTGCCGCCGTGGCGGCGCGACGCTCGACGTACGTTAGGTCCGGTCCACCGAGAACACGGCGCGTGGCGCGTCGCCGTTCGGGTGCTCGCAGCCGATCCAGATCAGGCGACGCCCCGCGGAGCCCTTGGTGAAGCACTTCAGCCCGTCGACGTGTGCCGCGCAGTTCGCGCTCGTGCGCGGGCACGTGCGGGTGCGGCTGTAGTCGGCCGCGATCGTCCGGGCGCGCTGGCAGCTCATCCGGTTGGCGAAGGCGACATGGCGACGCGGGCGATCGCCGGCGGGCCGCCAGGTCCCGCAGAACGGGGTGGTGCTGAGGGCCGGGCCGTCGCTCCCCTGCGCCACCGCCAGCGTCCAGGCGAACACGGCGCAGAACCCGAGCACGAGGATCAGGGCGAGGCGCATCGGGCGGGAAGCCTACGGCCCAACGGGATTTCGCCCGCCGACGCCCGTGCGAGATGATGCGTGCGGCATGCGGGCGATGGTGTTCGAGGCGCCGGGCCGGCCGCTCGTGGCGGCCGATCTCCCGCGCCCCGATCCGGCCGAGGGCCAGGCGCTGGTGCGCGTGCTGGCCTGTGGCGTGTGCCGCACCGACCTCCACCTGCTCGACGGCGAGGTGGACGTGCCCCATCCACCCCGCGTGCTCGGCCACCAGATCGTCGGCGAGGTGATCGACGGCGCCGGCGCGTTCGAACCGGGCGCGCGGGTCGGCGTCCCGTGGCTGGGCTGGACGGACGGCACCTGCCGCTTCTGCGCGAGCGGGCGGGAGAACCTGTGCGAGCAGGCGCGCTTCACCGGACGCGACATCGACGGCGGCTACGCCGAGTACGCGGTGGCCGACGTGCGCTACTGCTTTCCCATCCCCGAGGGCTACCCCGACCTGCAGGCCGCGCCGCTGCTGTGCGCGGGCCTGATCGGCTTCCGGGCCCTGCGGCTGGCGGGGGACGGCGAGCGGCTCGGGCTCTACGGGTTCGGGGCGGCCGCCCACATCATCTGCCAGGTCGCGGTGTCGCAGGGACGCCGGGTGTTCGCCTTCACGCGGGCCGACGACGGCGACACGCAGGCGTTCGCGCGCGAGCTCGGCGCCGAGTGGGCCGGCGACTCCCTCGGCCCGGCGCCCGAGCCGCTCGACGCGGCGCTCATCTTCGCCCCCGTCGGCCCCCTGGTGCCGGCGGCGCTGCGGGCGACCGACCGCGCCGGCGTGGTCGTCTGCGCCGGGATCCACATGAGCGACATCCCGTCGTTCCCGTACGAGGAGCTCTACGAGGAGCGCGTGCTTCGCTCGGTCGCCAATTTGACCCGGCAGGACGGCGAGGAGTTCCTGGCCGTGGCGCCGAGCGTGCCCGTGCGCACCGAGGTCACCGAGTATCCGCTCGAGCGCGCCAACGACGCGCTCGAAGACCTGCGCGCCGGGCGCTTCCGCGGCGCGGCCGTGGTGGTGCCACCGCGGCCGGCGGCGTGACGGACATCGACGCCAGCGAGGTCGTGCCCGCCCCGCGCGAGGCGGTGTTCGGCTTCCTCTCGGACCTCGACAACCACTGGGCGGTCGCCGGGCGCTGGATCGAGGTCGTCGCGCTGGACGGAGAGGGCGACGGCGGCCGGGTGCGGATCCGCGGACCGCTCGGCGCGCGCCGCACCGCTGTCACGTCGGTCGAGCGGGTGGACCCACCCGAGCGTCTGGAGGGCACCGCCCTCCTCGGGCGCACCGAGGCACGCGTGGCCTGGACGCTGCGTGAGCAGCCCGGCGGGGGCACCGAGGTACGCCTGGCAGCGACGGTCGTACGGGCCGGGGCGTTGGACCGCGCCGTGCTCGCGCTGGGCGGGGCGTCGTGGTTGCGTCGGCTGTTCGCCGCCACCCTCGCGCGCCTCGCCGAGCGGTTCGCGGCCGACGCTAGGTCAGCTCGCGCTTGAGGACCTTGCCCGTGGCGTTGCGCGGGAGCTCGTCCATGAACTCGACCTCACGGGGGACCTTGAAGCTCGCGAGGTTGGCCTTGACGTACTTCTTGGCGTCGTCCTCGCTCAGCTTGGCGCCGCTCTTCTTCACCACGAACGCCTTCAGGGCCTGCCCGAACTTCTCGTCGTCCACCCCGATGACGGCGACGTCCTTGATGGCTTCGTGCTTGGACAACTGGTCCTCGACCTCGGCCGGGAACACGTTCTCTCCGCCGGACACGATCATCTCGTCGTCGCGGCCCTCGACGAACAGGCGGCCCTCCTCGTCGACGTGGCCGACGTCGCCGGTGGACATGAGGCCGTCGACGATCTCCTTCTCGCCCCCGCCGGTATAGCCCTCGAACAGCATCTCGTTGCCCACGAATATCCGGCCCGTCTCGCCCGTGGGGAGCTCCCGGCCGCCGTCCTCCTCGAGGATCTTCAGCACCGTGCCGCGCGGCGCCTTGCCGGCCGTCCCGGGCGCGGTCCGCATGTCCGCGGGCGTGGCGATCGTCGCCCACGCCACCTCGGTCGATCCGTAGAGGTTGTAGAGGACGTCGCCGAAGGCGTCCATCACGCGGCTGGCCAGCTCGCCGGGCAGCGCGGAGCCGCTGACGGCGATCACGCGCAGGCTCGAGGTGTCGTACTTGGAGATCACCTCCTCGCCGAGGTCGAGGATGCGCGAGAGCATCACCGGCACGACGACCAGGGTGCTGCAGCGGTGCTGCGCCACCGCGGACAGGGTGCCCTCGGGGTCGAACTTCCGCCGCAGCACGAGCGTCGAGGACAGCGCCATTCCCAGGGTGAAGTGGGCAAACCCCCACGAGTGGAACATCGGCGCCGCGATCATCGTGCGCTCACGCGCATGGAGCGGGATCTTGGACAGCAGCGACGCCGCGGGGTCGAGGGTCTCGGGTTGCGAACGCGACGCGCCCTTGGGCGTGCCGGTGGTCCCCGACGTGAGGATCACCACCCGGCCCTTCTCGGTCGGCGGCACGACGTCGTCGCTGTCGCCGCCCTCGATCAGCGACTCGAGCGTCGGGTCGTCGAGCTCGGACTCCTCCTCGTGCCAGCCGATGAAGCGCTTGCGCCGCACCGCGGCGTCGTGCACGAGATCCTCGAACTCCTCGTCGAATACGATCGCCCGCGGGCCCTCGCGCTTGACCACGTCGGTGATCTGCGGCGCGGCGAACATCGTGTTGAGGTACAGGGCGTTGGCGCCGAGCTTCGAGCAGGCGACGGTGGCCTCGATGAAGTAGCGGTGGTTGCGGCACATCACCGCGACGCCGTCTCCCTCGACGATGCCGGCGTCGGAGAGGCCGTGGGCCAGCGCGTTGGTCCGTTCGTGGATCTGCTGGAACGTGAGCGTGCCCAGCTCGTCGATGATCCCGGTCTCGTTCGGATACCGGGCCGCGCAGGCCGCGTAGCCGGCCGCCGGGGTGGGGCCGAACCGCGCCAGGACGCGGGCAACGCGCAGGAGGCGGTCCGGGCGGGCGGGCTTGATGATCCCCGCGCCCGCGAGCGTGCGCACGTTGTGCAGGCGTTGGGACAGTCGGGTCAGCATCCGGCGGGGCGGAACACTAGCGGCGGTCCGTCAGGTCCGCCACCTACCCTGCGACTCACCACTCATGGAAGCCGCAACCCCACTTCGCTCCCCCCACGTCCGCACCGTCGGCGGCGATCGCGTAGCCGTCGACGGGCTCGTCGTCGACGACGACACGGCCGTCCGCCTCGTGCGCGAGCGCGAGGATGCGGGTGAGGACACCGTCGCGCTGCTGCTCGACGCCCTCGCGATCGGCGCCCGGGTCCTCGATCGCGAGCAGACCGGAGCCAACGCCGATTTCGTCAAGTCCGAGTTCGAGAAGGCGGCCCGCGAGCTGCAGTCGGACTTCGGCGAGCGGGCACGGGCGGTCACGGAAGGGCTCGCCAAGGAGTTCGAGCGCCGCTTCTCGGACGGCAGCTCCGAAGCGGTCCACCACCGGGTCAAGGAGGTCGTCGGCGCGGCCAATACGCAGCTGCGCGAGGATCTCGCGCGCCAGCTGTCGGCCGACGACCCCAGCAACCCCCTGGCCGGCTTTCAAAAGGCCGCGCTCGCCGCCCTGAACCGGTCGGCCGAGCAGCAGGACACCAACCTGCGCTCGATGCGCGACCGGATCGCCGAGCTCCAGCAGGAGCTCCAGGCGCTGCGCAGCGAGAAGGAGAAGCAGCTCGAGCTGGCCGAGGAGCGCGAGCGGGGCACCGCGAAGGGCCGCGACTACGAGGAGGCCGTGTGCGAGGCCGTCGACACGATCGCCACTGTGCAGGGCGACGACTGCGACGCCGTCGGCGACGTCAAGGGCGCGACCCGCAAGACCGGCGACATCGTCGTCGGCATCGAGGCTGCGCGCGGGCCGGCGCGGGGGCGGATCGTCTTCGAGGCGAAGAACTCGAGGCTCTCCAAGCCCGAGGCGATGCGCGAGCTGGACCGCGGGCGCGCCGAGCGCGACGCCGATTACGCCGTGCTCGTCGTGCCCTCCGAGGACAGCCTTCCGGCGCGCACGCAGGCCCTGCGCGAGTACAGCGGCGACAAGGTGCTCGCCGTCTACGACCCCGAGGAGGGTTCGACGCTCGGTCTGGAGCTGGCGTACCGCCTGGCCCGCGCGCGCGTGCTCATGGCGCGGGGCGGCGACGAGGCGATCGACGGCGCTGCGATCGCCGACACGGTCGAGCGGGCCGTCGGCGCGATGGAGGAGGTGCGCTCGATCAAGCAGAAGCTGACCGGCGCGCGCACGAGCATCGACTCCGCCGACGAGCTGCTGGAGACCATGGCGACGACGGTTCGCGCCCACCTGGCG
Source organism: Solirubrobacteraceae bacterium (assembly GCA_033855795.1). GTDB lineage: Bacteria > Actinomycetota > Thermoleophilia > Solirubrobacterales > Solirubrobacteraceae > JALYZC01. The sequence goes on from JAWVFS010000079.1 coordinate 5,404, forward strand.
CGGATCGACGAGCTCCTCGCCACCGGCGACTAGGTCCGACCCGGCGGGAACACTGGTCGGTGTGAGCGACCAACGCATCCGTCGGCGGGTGGTGGTGCACGGCCGGGTCCAGGGCGTCTTCTTCCGCGACTCCGTGCGCCAGCGCGCCCGGGCGCAGGGCGTCCACGGACGGGTGCGCAACCGGCCCGACGGGACCGTCGAGGCGGTCTTCGAGGGCCCGTCGGAGGCGGTGGAGGGGCTGGTGCGCTTCTGCCAGACGGGTCCGCGCGGGGCCCGGGTCGGCCAGGTCGAGGTCTCCGACGAGGCGCCGGAGGGCCTCGACGGGTTCGAGGTCAGCTAGCGAGGGCGTGCTCGAAGGCGGCGTACGCCTCGTTCCCGCGGACGGCGAACACGACGCGATCGAGGCCGCTGCCCGCATCGAGCGCGCGATGGACCTCCTCGACCTCGATGCGCGCGGCCTCCTCCAGGGGGAAGCCCCCGACGCCGGTCCCGAAGGCCACCAGCGCGAGCGAGCGAGCGCCGAGCTCGTCCGCACGGCGCAGGGCGCCCGCCGTGGCCCGGCGGATCACGTCGGCGGAGGTCGGTCCACCCAGCTCCATCGTGGCCGCGTGGATGATCCAGCGGGCCGGCAGGTCGCCCGCCGTGGTCTCGACCGCCTCGCCCAGGCCGATCGGCGCCCGCGCGTCGCTCTCCGCCTGCACGGCCGGGCCGCCGGCGTGCGAGATCGCCGCCGCCACGCCGCCGGCGTGCACCAGCCGCGTGTTCGCGGCGTTGGCGATCGCGTCGACCTCGAGGGTCGTGATATCGATGTCGAGGACCTCGATCACGGCCGTGGCCGAGAGTACCCTTGATCCTCCATGGAGGGCTCCGACGATCTCATCGGACCGCTCGACACCGCGTACGAGCTCGAGCTGACGGCGGCGCAGCTGAAGGTCACCCATACGGCCTTGAAGGCGCTGCACGACGACCTCGGCCACGACGAGCACGACGTCCAGGAGATCGTCGCCGAGGTGCTGGCCAAGCTCCCCGACGAGCACGCCATCCGCGCGATCGACCTCGATCGCGAGCGACGGCGGGGCTAGGAGGCCGTCAGCCAGTGCACCGGGCGCCCGTGGTAGCCGGCGCGGGCGACGAGCGCATCCTCGCCGCCCGGCCAGGTGCGCAGGCGCACCTCGGCGAGCTCGCCGCCCGGCTCCATGCGCAGCCAGGCCAGCGGCGCGTCCTCGGTGGCGGCGGTGCCGGCCGCTTCCATCGCCGCCCGCGCCCGCGTGCGCTGGTCGTCGTCGAGGTACTGGAGCACGAGCGATTGGAACACGACCGTGGCGACACCCGGTCGCCGCTCGGCGAGGCGGCCCTCGAGCCACTCGGCCGCGGGCGCCCGGTCGATCGCCACCGGATCGCCGGCGGCGACGCGCAGCGCGGCGTCGAGCTGCGCGAAGCGCTCGGCCTGGTCGGGCCAGGTGCACGCGAGCAGCGTCTCGCGGTCGGCGTCGGAGGCGACGTCGAGCGGCTGCGCGTCGCAGCCGCGCCGGTCCGCCACCTCGACGGCCACGTCGAGCGGGGGCGCCGGGTCGAAGCGGTCGCCCAGGCGCACCGGCGAGCCCGGCTCACCCCACGTCCCGGCCGGGCCGGCGTCGTAGAGCCAGCGGTGCCAGCGGAGGTTGAGCCCGGCGCTGCACCCGATCTCCAGCGTGGCGAGCGGCAGGCCGGTCACGCGCGCGACATGCAGGAAGCCGCCGAGTAGCGCGGCGCAGCGCCCGACCTCGTTGGTCTGCACGGGCAGCTCGACCAGCTCGCGCAGCTCCGCCGCGTGATCGGCGATCACGGCGCGGAAGTCGCGCCAGGCGTCGCCGGCGGCAGCGTCGCCGCCCGCGGACGGGTAGTGCCGCGCCAGCGCCGGCGCCTCGCCGCGCAGCACCAGCCGGTGCGCGGCCGCCATGAAGCGCAGCGCGAGCACCGAGCCGAGCGGTTCCGTCTCGTGGCCCTCGAGCACATGCCAACACGGTCCACCGGCCTCGACGTCGCCGGCCGCGGCGGCGAGCAGGTGGGCGTAGAGGGGCGAGCCGATCGTGCCGCACACCTCGGCCTGCCACCGCAGGGTCGCGGCAGCGGCGGCGGGCGGCGACGGCTCGGTCAGGCGACCTCGGCCGGCTCGTCCTTGCCGGCGAGGCGGTCGCGGCCGCGCTGCACCGCCGCGATGAACTTCGACAGGTTGACCTCGAGCGTGTTGAGGATCTCGTCGGCGTAGTCCTCGGCTCCGAGGCGGATCTCCCGCTCGCGGGCGCGGGCGTCCTCGATGATGTCCTCGGCGGCGCGTTCGGCCTGCTTGGTGATCTCCTCGTCGCTGACCAGCCGCTCGGCGCGCTCGCGCGACTCCTTGACGATGCGCTCGGCCTCGCGCTTGGCCTCGGCGAGCATCTCCTGGCGCTCCTTGACGATCCAGCGCGCCTGCTTGATCTCCTCGGGGATCGTGGCGCGCATCTGGTCGAGGATGTCGTAGATCTCCTCCTTGTCCACACGCACCTGGTCGGTCAGGGGGACCGGCTTGGCGTTGTGGACGAGGTCGTCCAGCTTGTCGATGAGAACGAGGACGTCCATGG
>JAWVFS010000080.1:0-7858 GCA_033855795.1 Solirubrobacteraceae bacterium
GAGCTGAAGGAGTCGGGCGTGCTCTCGGACGAGGAGTTCGAGGCCAAGAAGGCCGAGATCCTCAAGGAGCTCTAGGACGCAGCGGTTGGCCGCCGGCCCCGTCTAGACGACGGGACCGCGCGGCCCGCCGTGCTCGGCGGCCGCCTCGGCGATCCGGTCGCGCACCTTCTCGACCGCCTGGCCGCTGATGGTCAGGCGGGTGCCGGTTCCCTCCGGCGTGAACACGATGCTCAGCCGGTAGAGCGTCTTCGCGGTGCCGAACATCAGTATGCGGGTGCCGACGCTGGTGGCGTCGGCCTCGAAGACGAGTGCGTCGTAGGCCTCGTCGACGAGCCGGTACTTCCCTTGGGTAAGGAACGCCGGCGGGGTGTCGCGCCACTGGTCCATGAGCGCGTTCGGCGCTTCGGGGAGCGTGAACTGCGTGGTGATCTCATCGGCCATGCGGCGATCCTACGGGCTGAGGAGACTGGGGAGCCTGGACTCGAACCAGAAATTTGGGCACCAAAAGCCCACGTGTTGCCAATTACACCACTCCCCATTGGCGCCGCCGACGGTACCACCGGCATCGTCGCGCGATGCCGAGGTTGAGGTCAACCCGGGCACACGAGGCAAACCTCGACCTCGCCCTGCCGTGTGGAGCTGCGAACCCCTGCACGCGCGCTTGTCCCCGCGCGCGACATCGCGGCTACGATCCGCCCGTGGCCGTCCCCACCGTCGTGATCATGGCCGCCGGCGAGGGCACCCGCATGCGCTCGGCGACGCCGAAGGTGCTGCACGACCTGTGCGGGCGCCCGCTCCTCGCGTGGCCGATCGCTGCTGCGCGCGAGGCCGGCGCCGGGAAGGTCGTCGTCGTGGGCGGACCCGACCGGGCACTCGAGGGCCTCCTTCCCGATGGGGTCACGCTCGTCGTGCAGGAGGAGCCTCGGGGTACCGCAGACGCGGTCCGCGCCGCCGCAGGGGAGTTCGACTCCGACGCGCCGGTCGTCGTTCTTTCGGGGGACGTCCCGCTCGTCACGACCGACCTGATCCGGGAGCTGGCGACGGTCCACGTCGCGACCGAGGCGTCCGCCACGATGGTGACGATGGAGCTCGACGACCCGACCGGCTACGGGCGGGTCGTGCGCGGGCCCGGCGGCAACGTCGAGCATGTCGTGGAGACCAAGTCGCCCGGCGACGCCACGGCCAACGAGCTCGCCATCACCGAGGTCAACGCCGGCATCTACGCGTTCGAGCCCCGGGAGCTGGTCGGCGCACTCGACAACCTCTCGGCCGACAACGCCCAGGGCGAGTACTACCTCCCCGACGCACTCAAGGCGATCGCGATCGAGGGCCGGCCCGTGGCCGCGTTCAAGGTGGACGACCCCAGCCTCACGCTGGGCGTCAACGATCGCGTCGACCTCGGCCGGGTCCGGGCGCTCGCCCAGCGCCGCATCCTCGAACGTCACATGCGCGCAGGCGTCACAGTCGTCGACCCGGCCTCCACGCTCGTCGACGTCGACGTCGAGCTCGGCGAGGACACGGTCATCGAGCCGGCGACCTACGTGCGCGGGGCCACGCGCGTCGGGGAGCGCTGCCGCATCGGCCCGGCCACCACCCTGATCGACGCCGTGCTCGGCGACGAGGTGACGATCCGCCACTCCTACCTGGACCGCTGCGAGGTGCGCGCCGGCGGCACGGTCGGGCCGTTCGCCTACCTGCGCCCTGAGACCCTGCTGCGCGAGGGCGCGAAGGCGGGGACCTTCGTGGAGATCAAGAACTCGGACATCGGCGCGGGGACCAAGGTCCCGCACCTGTCCTACGTCGGCGACGCCGACGTCGGGGAGGGCTCCAACCTCGGCGCGGGCACGATCACCGCCAACTACGACGGCTTCGCCAAGCACCGCACGACGATCGGCGCCGACGTGCGCGGTGGCGTCGACGTCGCCTACGTCGCGCCGGTCGAGGTCGGCGACCGCGCCTGGACGGCGGCCGGCTCCGTCGTGACCCAGGATGTCCCGCCCGGCGCGCTGGGAGTGGCGCGCGAGCGCCAGCGCAACGTCGAGGGATACGACGAGCGACGTCGGAGCGGACCCGTAGACTCCGATTCGTCATGAGCCTGCTCGAGCAGCTCGAGCCCGCCACCACCTCCCAGCCGAGGACGAGGCTGGAGGTCGGCTATGACAAGCGGCTGATGTTGTTCTCGGGGCGGGCCAACCCGACCCTGGCGGCGAAGATCGCCCAGAAGCTCGACGTCGACCTCGGCCCGGTCACGCTCAAGACGTTCTCCAACGGCGAGGTCTACTGCCGCTACGAGGAGTCGATCCGCGGCGCCGACGTGTTCATCGTCCAGCCCACGTGCGGCAACCCGGACACGGGGATCACCGCCAACGACGCGCTGATGGAGCTGCTGGTCATGATCGAGGCCGCCGTCGGTGCCTCGGCGCACCGGGTGATCGCCGTGACGCCGTGGTACGGCTACTCGCGTCAGGACAAGAAGTCGGCCCCGCGCGAACCGATCACCGCGCGTCTGTCGGCCCGCATGCTCGAGGCGGCGGGCGTCGACCGGGTGCTGACCATGGACCTGCACTCGGGCCAGATCCAGGGCTTCTTCTCCAAGCCCGTGGACCACATGACCGCGCTGCCGATGTTGACGCAGTACTTCCTCGACCAGGGGCTCAACGACATCGTCGTGGTCTCGCCCGACGCCGGCCGCGTGAAGCTGAACCGGAACTTCGCCGCCAAGATCGGGGCCGAGCTGGCCATCCTCAACAAGGAGCGCCCGGCCCACCAGGAGGCCGAGATCGGCTACGTGATCGGCGACGTGAAGAACAAGACGGCCGTGCTGGTCGACGACATGATCGACACCGCCGGCACGCTGAAGGCCGCGGCCCAGACCGTCCTCGACGAGGGCGCAGACGGCGTCTACGCGGCGGCGACTCATGCGGTGCTCTCGGGCGACGCATTCGTCAACCTGGCCTCGTCGCGCTTCGAGCAGATCGTTGTCACCGACACCATCCCACTGCGGGCCGGCGCGCCGGACAACGTCAAGGTCCTGTCCTGCGCGGACCTGCTCACGGATTCGATCCGCCGCATCTTCACGGACGATTCGGTCAGTGATGTGTTCGGTGGGGATAACCAGCTCTTCTAGTCGTCAGTCGTCAGTCGTCAGTCGTCAGTTGCGTGACCGCGGCTGACGCCCACCGTCTGATGGATCTCCTCGGGCTGACCGAGGAAGAGCTTTGTCTCGTTCTCGACGCCGACCCCCTCACGCTGCTGTCGGGCCAGCTCGATCACCGACCTGAGCTTCCGATCCTGCTGGACCTGCTCGCTGAAGCTGAGGAGCGTGCCGGCGCGCCGGTCCTGCGCCGCTGGGTGCGAGCGGCCGGACCGACCGGCAGCCCCATCGATCACTTACTAGCGCGTGACTTCAGCACCTTCGAGAACGATCTCGCCTCGCTCGCCGACCGCGGCTTCATCCTGCGCGGCGGCCGGCGAACTGACGACTGACGACTGACGACTGACGACCGACGACTACTCGGGATCTGGCCGCTTCTCGCCCGGCCATGCGCCTGTGAGCGACGCGAAGCCCTTCGCGCCCGCTCGATCCACGGCCGCGCGCGTGACCTTGAAGGTCACGCCCTCGACGGCCGCGGCGGCGAGCACCTTCGGCCAGGTCGTCTCGCGAGTGGTCGGCTTCGGCGGGTCCTCACGGTCGATGAGCGCCCAGAGGCGCTCGAACAGCTTGCGCGAGATGAGCCCCGCGACGATGCCGAGCACGATGCCCACCGGCTTGTACAGGAGCTTCACGGTGTCGAGCCTACTGGCTGATCTTTCGACTGGTTGTCGATGGAATCCCGCCGGGCGGGGGGTCATCATGTACCCGAACTCGACCGATGAACACGCATGAGCGACGCTGACGCACCCGATCATCGCGCTGACGACCTGCTCCGGCGGGCACTGATCGACGCCGAGGCGTCCGCCGCGGTCGCGCTCAGCGTGGGCGGCCTGCCGGTCAGCGAGGAGGTCACGGTGATCTTCCACGGCCGGCGCGACCTCGGGACGATTCAGACCTACGTCGCGCCCGGCCGTCACGGCGCTGGGGAGTCCGTCGGCCCCGCCGAGCTGCTGCGCGTCCCGTGCGACCTCGATCTCGCCGAGGCCGAGGACCGCGACGAGGCGGAGCGCCTGTACGCCGAGCAGGCGCGCGCGATGCGCGACGCGCTCGTGGGCGCCGACACCGTGCTCGAGGTGTGGCGCGAGCCGCTGACGGACATCGCCGGGAGTGACGTCGCCGTGGAGCGCTCGGTGGCGCTCGACGTCGAGCTTCCCGCCCATCGGCTGCTGCCGGTCGCGCTGGTCGCACCCGAACGCCGGCTGGTCGTCGCCCCGGTGTGCGGCGCGCGCACGCTGGCCGATGGCCGGCCACCGCTGGGCATCGCCTGCGCCCAACAGGATGTCGCGCGCGTCTACCCCCTGCCGGATGACCCGGAGCGGTGCCTGGACGACTTTCTCGCCCTGGCGGCCGACCACGCGCAGCGGCTGGCCGAGACGCTCGAGCACCGGGAGGCGTCCGTCGAGCGCTTCCTGGAGATCAACGGCGACGAGTAGCCGTCCCGGGTCGCCCGTTCCGGCATCATCCCGGCTCGTGTCACGGGCCGGTCGCATTGCGCTCCTCGCCGCCGCCGTGGCGGCCTTCGTCGTGCTCAGCCTCGTCATCGCGAGGGTCCTCACGATCGGAAACGCCGAACGCGACGCCGTCTACCGGCTCGTACGGGCCGAGGCGGCGGGCGACCAGGCCGCCGCCCTGAGCCGCGTGCACGGGTGCGCCGGCGACGCTGGCTGTGTGCAGCGCGTGCGCCGCACGATCGCCCGAGTCCAGCACTCGGGGAGGGCCAAGCTGCTGCGCTTCGACGGCCCCGGCGGCATCGCGCTGACCGGTCGCTCCGGCCCCGCACGGGTGGCCTGGAAGGTGGGCACGGCGCTGCCGGTCGTGCAGTGCGTACGGCTGCGAACCACCGGGGACCCGGTCGGCGGCTACACGGTTCGCATCACCGGCGTCGACGAGCCGACGGCGCTCGACGAGCCCTGCTGATCATCCCGCGGGTTCAGCGCGAGGGGACCCGGCGCGGACGCGGCCCGGGCGCGGGCGACGCGCGCCGCGCGGGCCGCGGGATCAGGTCGGCCAAGCGCCGGTGATCGCGCAGGCGCACGCGCGCCGGGACGGCATCGGGCAGCGGCAGGCCGCCGCCGCGCGGGCCGCCGGAATCGCGCGGGCGGACCCGGTCGTTCCCACCGCCCCCGCCGCCTTCGCCCTCCTCGTCGATAGGGCTCCACGACGTGGTGGCGTCACTGCGGAAGAAGAGCACCAGCATGACGCAGACGAGGATCAGCCCGATCAGGTGCAGGCCCGCGAACAGAGCGACCAGCTTGACGTCGGCTGGCATGTGCTCAGACTAGCGCGCCGGAGGCCTCGGCTGGGAGCGTTCGCGCTACCATCACCGACCGCCGATGGCCGCCTCCGACACCACCAGCCTGCAGGTCGAGCGGCGCGAGCCCCAGGGCTCCCGCGCGACCCGACGCCTGCGCCGTTCCGGCCGTGTTCCGGGCGTCGTCTACGGCGGCGGCGACGACCCGATCACGTTCGAGGTGGACGCCCGGCTGCTGCGCAACGCGCTCGCCCACGGCGGCGCGGTGATCGACCTCAGCGTCGAGGGCGCCGCGGCCCAGCCCGTGGTGGTCAAGGACGAGCAGCACCACCCGGTCAGCGGGGGCCTGCTGCACGTGGACCTGCTCCGGGTTCGCCTCGACCGGCCCATCGAGGCGACCACGATCCTCGAGCTGGCCGGCGGCGAGGAGTCGCCGGGGGTCAAGGAGGGCGGCGTGCTCGAGCAGGTGACGCGTGAGCTGAACATCGAGGCCCTGCCGACCGCCATCCCCGACGCGATCGAACACGACGTCTCCGCGATGGAGATGAACGACACGCTGACGCTGGCCGCGATCACGGCGCCCGAGGGTGTGACGCTGCTCGACGACCTCGAGGAGACCGTGATCGCCACGCTCTCGCCCCCGCGGGTGGAGGAAGAGCCCGAGGAGGAGATCGAGGAGGAGACCGAGCTGGTCGGGGAGGACGGCGAGCCCATCGAGGGCGAGGCCGCCGAGGGCGAGGGCGAGGCGCCGGCCGAGGGCGCCGGCGAGGCCGAGGGCGACTCGAGCGGCGAGTAGGCCGGAGGCCGGGCCCTGCGCCTGTTCGGCAGCGGCGCCCCCATCGACTGGCTCGTCGTCGGCCTGGGCAATCCGGGCGACCGTTACGCGGCCACGCGCCACAACGTCGGCTTCGAGGTGGCCGACGCGCTCGGCGAGCGCTGGCAACTGGGCCGCGCGAAGAAGAAGTTCGGCGGCCTGCTGAGCGAGGGGCGCGCGGGGCCCGGGGGGCCGCGGGTGGCGATCCTCCGCCCGCAGACCTACATGAACGACGCGGGCGGCTCCGTCGGTCCCGCGCGCGGATCGTTCAAGGTGCCGCTCGACCGCGTCCTGGTGATTCACGACGAGATCGACCTGCCGTTCGGCGACGTGCGCACGCGCGTGGGCGGCGGTCTGGCCGGCCACAATGGCCTCAAGTCGGTCGCGCAGGGGCTCGGCGGCCGCGACTTCGCCCGCGTGCGGGTCGGCGTGGGGCGGCCGGACTCCACCGATCCCGACGTGGTGGCGAGCTACGTGCTGTCGAAGTTCCGCGAGCCGGCCGGCGACGTGCGGGACCTGATCGCGCGCGCCACCGACGCCGCCGAGCGCACCGTGTCGGACGACGGATCCGGTCCCTAATCCGTGATAGCGTACGACTGTCTGTTATGACACACACGCGAGACTGGAACGCTGCCTCGTACGCCCGCACCGCCGCGCCGGTTGAGGCGTTCGGCCACCGCCTGCTGGACCGGCTCGAGCTGGGCGGCGAGGAGAGCGTGCTCGACGCGGGCTGCGGAACCGGCGGTGTCACCGAGGAGCTGGTGGCGCGCGTGCCGGACGGCCGCGTGATCGGCATCGACGGCTCGCGGTCGATGGTCGAGCGCGCCCGCGAGCGGCTCGGCACGCGCGCCGACCTGCGCGTGGGCGATCTACTCGATCTCGAGCTCGACGAGCCCGTCGACGTCGTTTTCTCCAGCGCGACCTTCCATTGGATCGCCGACCACGACCGCCTGTTCGCGCGGCTGTTCGCGGCGCTGAGGCCGGGCGGTCGCCTGCTGGCCCAGTGCGGCGGCGCCGGCAACATCGCGACGGTGGTACAGGCGCTCGACGTGGTCACCGCCGAGTCGCCGTTCGCCGAGCACTTCGCGGGCTGGCGGGGGCCCTGGAATTACGCCGGGCCGGACGAGACCGTCGCGCGGCTGGAACGTGCCGGATTCGTGGAGGCACGGGCGCGCCTGCACGACGAGCCCGTGCAGCCCACGGACCCACGCGAGTACTTCGAGACGATCATGCTCGGCTCGCACCTCGAGCGGCTTCCCGACGAGCAGCGCGGGCCCTTCGTCGACCGCGTGCTCTCGGAGCTCCGCGAGCCGGTGACGGTGGAGTACGTGCGCCTGACCATGGCGGCGCGGCGCCCCGAGGCGGTATGACCTCGGCCGCCGGCCCATTCGGATCGAAATTCAGCCACGTCGACCTCGTCGTCTCCGATCTCGAGCGCAGCCTGACGTTCTATGCCGGCTTGCTCGAGCCGCTGGGTTGGACGCGCCTGGGCGAGATCGTGGGGGAGGAGGGCGAGCGGGTGGTCTATCGCTCCGTGCCCGGGTCGTTCACCGCGCTCGGGCTCCGCGAGAAGCGCTCGGACGCGCACGGCGTGCCGTTCGACCGCTACGCGGTGGGCCTCCACCATCTCTGCTTCGAC
>JAWVFS010000081.1:0-2564 GCA_033855795.1 Solirubrobacteraceae bacterium
TCCTGGCCGCGAGCCGGTTCGCCGCATAGCGAGGGTAGCCGGCGAAGTTCTCGTCTCCCCCGTCACCGTTCAGCGCCACCTTCACGTGCCGGCGTGCGAGCCGAGCCAGCTCGAAGCTCGGCAGCGCTGACGGGTCGGCGAAGGGCTCGCCGTAGTGCCACGCAAGCTGGGCGATCAGGTCGGTGGCGTGGGCCTCGACGCGAAACTCGTGGTGCTCGGTCCCGTAGGCGCGGGCCACCTCGCGGGCGTAGCGCGTCTCGTCGAAGCCGGCGATGTCGAAGCCGATCGAGAAGGTCCTCACCGGGCGCGATGTCTGGCGCGCCATTGCCGCCACCACGGCGCTGGAGTCCACGCCGCCCGAAAGGAACGCGCCCACCGGGACATCGCTGCGCAGGCGCAGGCGCGTGGCCTCGAGCAGCCGGTCGCGGATTTCCTCCCGGAGCTCTTCGGAGGACGCGCGCGAGCGGTCGGCGTACGAGAGCCGCCAGTAGCGCTGCAGTGCCACCTCGCCGCCTTCCCAGGTCAGCCGGTGCGCAGGCGGGAGCTTGCGCAGCGCGGCGAAGGCGCTGAGCGGCGCCGGGACGTACTGGTACTGCAGATAGCAGTCGATCGCGTCGTAGGAGACGTCGCGTGGGACCTCCTCGTCTGCGAGCAGGGCCCTCGCCTCTGAGGCGAAGATGAGCGAGCGACCGCGCCGGGAGTAGAACAGGGGCTTCTTCCCGATCCGGTCGCGGGCCAGGAGCAGCCGCCGGCGGCGGCGGTCCCAGAGCGCGAACGCGAACATCCCGCGCAGGTCCTCGACGCAGTGGTCGCCGCGCTCCTCGTAGAGATGGGCGATCACCTCGGTGTCGCCCTCGGTGGCGAACCGGTGCCCCCGGGCGCACAGCTCGCTCCGCAGCTCCCGGTAGTTGTAGATCTCGCCGTTGAGCGCGACCACGACGGACCGGTCCTCGTTGCCGACCGGCTGGTCGCCGGTGTGCAGGTCGATGATCGCCAGCCGCTGCACGGCGAGGCCCGCCCCGTCGTCGAGGAACGTCCCGCGCGAGTCGGGCCCGCGGTGCTCCAGCGCCGCGCACATTCGCTCCATCAGCTCCGGCCCGACGCCGTCCGGCGAGACCTTCCCGGCAATCCCGCACATGGTCGGCGGCAAGATAGCCTGTCCAACTTGACTCGCGGTCGGATCCGGCTTGGCATCGGCGCCCTGCTGGGCGTCCTCTTCGCGGCGGCGGTGGGCCTGCGCCTCTTCGCCGTCCTCGCCTACTGGCCCGCTGGGCTCGGGAAGCGCGACAGCGCCGCCTACGTTCGCGCGGCGCACAACGGCCTCAGCCTGGACACGCTCGACCCGTCCGGCTATCCGCTGTTCCTGCGGCTGGCTCACACGATCAGCTCGCAGCTCGTGTTCACCGTGGCGCTGCAGCACGTGCTCGGACTGGTCAGCGGCCTGCTCGTGTACCTCGCGGTGCGACGCCTGGGCGGGCCGCGCTGGCTCGGCCTGATCCCGGCCGCCGTGGTCTGGCTCAACGGGGACCAGATCTTCCTCGAGCACACGCTGCTCACGGAATCGCTGTTCACCTTTCTTCTCTCGGGGCTCGTCTATGCCGCGGTCCGATGCCTGGACGATGCACCCAGGACGCCGTGGCTGTGGCCGGCCGCTACGGGCGCGCTGGCGGGTGGACTGCTGGCCGTGCGTTCCGTGAGCCTGGTCCTCGGTCCACTGGTGATCCTGTGGCTGGCCCTCGCCCTGTGGCGCACCGGTCGTCCCTGGGTTCGCGGGACGCTGGCCGCAAGCGTGGCCGCCCTGCTGGTCGTGGCCTCCTACTCGGCGCTCCGCCACGACGTCACCGGGCGCTGGGCGCCGGTCGCGGACGGCGGCGGCTGGATCCTGTACTCGCGCGTCGCGCAGTTCGCCGACTGCAAGAAGTTCGATCCGCCGCGCGGCACCCGGGTCCTGTGCGAGAACACCCCGCCCGGCAGCCGGCCGGGCCAGCTCTACTACGAGTGGCTCGGGGGGCCGGCCCGTCGGGCCTTCGGAGACCCGCCGCGACACGATGCCACCCTCCGCGCCTTCGCCCTCACGGCGATCGAACACCAGCCGGCGGACTACCTTCACACCGTGGGGGACGACTTCCGGCGCTTCTTCGACCCCAGCGCCCGTGTGGAGCGACTCGGCGGCGGCGCCGACGCCGACGCGTTCACGTTCCTCCGCGAGGTGCCGCGCTACGACGCCGAGGTCCTGCGCGAGGCGCACGGCTATTACGCGGCCTTCACTCCGCGCGTGGGCGACGGCGCCCGCCTGCTGTCCTCCTACCAGCGCGCGATACGGGTGCACGGCCCGCTGCTGATGCTCTTCGTCGTGCTGGCGCTCGCGGGCATCTGGGCGGCGCGGGGTCGGATGCGCTGGGCGCTCGTGCTGCTCGTGGGCCTCGAGCTCTACCTGCTCCTCTTCCCGGTCGCCACCACCCTGTACGAGTGGCGATTCGGCATCCCGGGACTTGGGGCAGTCGCCGCCGCCGGCGCGATCGGGGGTTGGTCGCTGGCCCAGCGGGCCCGCGATCGTCGGAGCT
>JAWVFS010000082.1:0-8945 GCA_033855795.1 Solirubrobacteraceae bacterium
GCGGCCCTGGGAGGAAAGCGCGTCCTGGACGCCGCCCGCGCGTTGGCGAGGCAATCCCACGTCCCCGCTCGGCAGCTGACCCTCATCGACCGCCACACCACGTACGCCCACAACGACCCGGCCGCCGCGTTCCCCCGGAACGTGTTCCTGACCAACCTGGTGGCCTTTCTCAAGCGGATCCGATAGGCGAGCCGGCCAACGCGTAGTCAGCGGCGCCCGAAGAGCCCGATGAGCTTCTCCAGGCTGCCGTCCCAGCCCCATTCGTGGAACTCCGCGACACTGCGGCTCGGCTGACGCTCGTGAGTGATGACGACCTCCGTCGTCGCCCCGCGTTCGAGGAAGTCGACGGTTACCTGGGTCTCGGGGATCGCGACGGGCAGTCCGTCCCAGCAGAAGCTGTAGACGAGCCGCTCGGGGCGCTTGACCTCGAGGTACTCGCCGAACACCGCGCCACTGCCCACCGAGGACTCCATGTCGATTCGGTAGCGGCCGCCGACTCGGACATCCATGTCGGCGTTGATGGTGGAGCCGCCGCGCGCGCCGAACCACTGTCTGAACACCTCCGGATCGGTCCACGCGCGAAAGACGGCATCCCGTGACGCGGGGATGGTCCGTCTGACCTGAAGGGTCGTGCCCCTGGCCGTGCGTGCCGGGGTCATTGCGGTTCGCGATCCTCGGCCTGCGCAGCGAAGAAGCGCTCGAGGGCGTCGAGCTGGTGCTCCCAGAACCGACCGAACACGGCCATCCACTCCAGGCCGTCGACCATGGGCTCGGCCACGAGCGAGATGCGGTGCACGCGCCCGTCCCTTCGGCGGGCGACCAGGCCGGCGGCCTCGAGCACCCGCAGGTGCCTCGAGACGGCGGGCAGCGAGATCGGGAGCGGCTCGGCGAGCTTGGTGACCGGCGCGTCGCCCTCGGCGAGTCGCAGGAGGATGTCGCGTCGCGTCGGGTCCGCGAGCGCGGAGAACAGGGCGTCGAGTTCGCCTTGCGAATGCTTAACCACTATGTTAAGTATTACAACACAGATCAGGGGCCGCAACCAGACGCGATGCAAGGGAGGCGTTGGACATGGCCGTGAGGCAGGTCGAGCAGGCGGAAGGCAGCGCGAACACTCCGGAGCGGCGCAGCACGCCCGTGCTCTGGCACCTGAAGGTCTCCCACTACAACGAGAAGGTGCGCTGGGCGCTCGACTACAAGCGCATTCCCCACGTACGCCGCGCCGAGACGCCCGGTCGGCATCAGGCGATCGCGCAGCGCCTCACGGGCGACCGGACGTTCCCCGTGCTCGTGGTCGACGGCCAGGCGATCGGGGACTCGAGTGCGATCATCGGGGAGCTCGAGCGCCGCCATCCCGAGCCTCCCCTCTACCCCGCCGACCGCGCGGCGCGGGTGCGCGCACTCGAGATCGAGGACTTCTTCGACGAGGAGCTGGGGCCGTATACCCGGCGGCTCGCGCTCAACGCGATGCTGCCCGACCGGGAGCTCGTGCTCGGCGCCTTCGCTCCCGACCTCTCACGCGGCCGGCGCATCGTGATGCGGGTGACGTTCCCGCTCGTCCGCCGGCGGGTGACCTCCGAGTTCGACCTCGACCACCAGGGCATCGAGGCCGCCCGGGCGAAGCTCCGCGCGGCCGGGGCGCGCTTTCGCAGCGAGCTCGGACCCAGCGGCTATCTCGTCGGCGACGGCTTCACCGTCGCCGACCTCACCGTGGCCGCCCTCGTGGCGCCGCTGGTCGCGCCGGAGCAGTTCCCCTACCCGCAGCCCCAGCGCAGGCACCCGCGCCTAGCCGAGCTTCGCGCCATGCTCACCGAGGAGGGCCTCGCGGAGTGGGCGCGCGCGATGTACGCCCGGCATCGTGGGCACTCGGCTGAGTTGGCCTGACCGGCAGGCCCGGGCGCTACTCCTCCGGGATGCTCGGGTGAAAGCTGACCCACTCGAAGCTCCGCCGCCCGCTCGCCGTGCAGCGAACCGTGTGCTCGCCGGCGACGATCCCGGCCTTCCCGCGGCAGACGAAGCCCGCGAGGCGAAACGGAGCGCCGAGGCGCGAGGGTCGAGTCGGGATGAAGCGACGCAGGCGCCGCGCAGTCAGTGCGCGTGACCAGCCTGACTGGATCCGCCGAACAACCGTGCAGTGCATCTTGGTTGCGGTGATCAGCGCGTGCGCGGCTGGGCCCTCGGGCGCCTCTCCGCACCGCGCACGGAACTGGAGGTCGAAGCCGATCGTGCCGGTCGTACAGGTGGCCACGACGGCCCCGCTCCCGTCTCTGAGCGCGATGGTGGCCGAGAACGTACCGGCCACCTCCTGGACGTTGCTTGTGCCCTGCAGGGTCCACGCGACGTCCGCGCTTCCGCCGCTGCCAGGACGTTCGGCATAGCTGCCCGTATCGACCGGATCGCCCGCGGCGTCGCTGGCCACACGGGGGATGAGCGTTCGATCGGACCAGGTCGCGCCGTTCGAGCAGTCGGCGTCCCATTGAACGTCGAAGCGCGTGATCGTCCGATCCAGCGCGGTGGCGAAAACGGGCTTGCCCTGATCGACCGTCTTGCTCTGGGCCGCGAGCGGAACGCTGGCCGACGCCTGGGACGCGACCGCCACCGCGAGCCCAAATCCCAGGCCGGCGACACGGACGCTCCGTGCGAGCTTCGACGCCATACGCTCGATCCTATGCGGACGGCGGACGGGCTGCGTCAGAGGACGCCTTGGGGCGGCTGGTGGCGCCTGTTATACTGAACTAGATGGTTCAGTATCAATCAGAACTCGATCGAACCTTCGCGGCGCTCGCGGACCCCACGCGCAGGAGCATCCTCGAGCGGCTCGGCCACGGCAGCGCGACGATCTCCGAGCTCACGGAGCCGTTCGAGATGTCGCTGACGGGGCTGAAGAAGCACGTGCGGGTCCTGGAGGACGTCGAGCTGGTCACGACCGAGAAGGTCGGGCGCGCTCGCCGCTGCACCCTGGGCCCGCGACGCCTGGAGGACGCCCAGCACTGGATCGACACCTACCGGCAGATGCTCGAGGCTCGACTCGATCGCTTCGGCGAGCTCCTCGAACAAACCAAAGGAGACCAGCGATGACCAACGGCCAGCAGACCACCGCCGGCACCACGACCGTGACGACGCCCGCGGAGCGCGAGATCGTCAGCGAGCGCGTATTCGACGCACCGCGAGATCGCGTGTTCGCGGCCTACACCGATCCCGAGCTCATTCCCCGGTGGTGGGGTCCTCGGGGCACGACGACGATCGTGGACCAGATGGACGTCAGACCGGGCGGCGCGTGGCGGTTCGTGGGCCGCGATTCGGACGGCAGCGAGACCGCATTCCGGGGGACGTATCGAGAGGTCACGCCACCCGAGCGCATCGTCCAGACGTTCGAGTGGGAGGGGATGCCGGGCCACGTCGCCGTGGAGACGGCGACCTTCGAGGATCTCGGCGGCCGCACGAGGGTGACGGCCCATTCGCTCTTCCACACGTCCGAGGAGCGCGATGGCATGCTCGACTCGGGCATGGAGCGCGGGCTGACCGAGACTCACGACCGCCTCGCCGAGCTGCTCGCCCAGGGCTGATCCGGGGTTCGAACTCGATGACGAAAGGAGTCAGCCGATGCAGATCCGCACCCGCATGAGCATCAGTGCCGACGGCTACGTGACCACTCCGAGCGGGTGGCCGGCGCTGACCGCCGATCCGAGCTTCGTCTCCGGCGAGAGCCATGGCCGCTGGTGCTGGAGCGGGAGCGCTCGCTGCCCGGAGGCTCGGTGGAAATCGTCTACGCCTGCTCGTAGCGGATCAGGCGAAGCCCGACATCCAGGGTCTCACGGCGGCGCAGCCGGCCGTAGCGCCGGTCCCACTCTCCGTCACGCAGGTCGGCGCGCAGCCGGTCGAGCGCACGGTCGACGACGCGCGCGGGTAGCTGCTGCCACGCCGATGTTCCCGCGCGGATGGCCGGGTCCAGGTAGGCCTCCGGGCGCCCCCAGTAGGCCACCATGAAGCCATCGGTGCAGTTGCGGGCGACCGGCAGCGGCGACACGCTGGCGCCCGGGAGCGTGTCGATCAGCCAGTCGATGGAAGGAAAGCTCGCGGCGTGTGCGGCGATCGTCTCCGGCGCGTAGTCGCGGATCAGCCACATTTCGGCCTGAACGTCGACGTCCATCGTCACTAGCACGACGCGCCGGCGCGCGACGCGGAGCATCTCGCGCAGCCCGCGGTCGACGTCTTCCCAGTGCTGCATCGTCAGCACCGCCAGGGCCGCGTCGACGGCACCGTTGTCGAGGGGCAGGGACTCGGCGGTCGCCCTGACCGCGGGAGCCGACCCGGCGGGCCGCTGAGCGATCATGACCTCCGAGGGCTCGACCGCGATGACCTTGCGATCCGGCGGCTCGTAGGACCCCGTGCCCGCGCCGACGTTGACGATGCTCTCCGCGTCCCCGAGCGCGGACCGGATGGCGGCGGCGAGGCGCGGATCGGGTCGCCGAATCGGGGCGTAGCGACGGCCGAGCGCGTCGTAGCTCGCTTCCATCGGCGCGGGGCCCGACCGAGACCGGGTCATCGACGCGGACGGGCTCCCCAGGCGAGGTCGAAGGCCTCCGAGTCGACCGGGATCAACCAGGCCTCGGCGATGCGTCCACCGGCGACACGGTAGACGCCCGCGGTGCGCCAGGTGTGCTCGTGCCCGGCAAGCGTGGCGTGCCCGTCGGCGAGCTGGACCAGGGTGTCGGCATGGGCCACCTGCGCGTGCTGGGTGATCTCGATCGCTCCGTCTGCCCGGGCCTTGCGCTGAGCGAAGTAGTCGAGCACGGCGCGGCGGCCGTGGTGGTCGCCGGCGATCGGGCTGCGGCCCGGGACGTGCCAGATCACGTCGGGCGCCAGCATCTCCTCGAGCGCCTCCGTCGACCCGCCGGCGTACATCTCGCGCTGGCAGGCCAGGAAGCGACTGACGACGTCCTCGGTGCTCACTGAACCATCAGGTGGGTGGTGGTGCCGGGGGACTGTCCAGCCCCAGCACGCCCGCGGTCGCGCGGGCGGCCAGGAGCTCGTCGTGCGGCGCCTGCCCAGCGAGCGAGATCACGGCGCCCTCAAGAGCTCCCCAGAACGCCAGGGCAACCGTTCTGGCCGGCGGACCCGGGGGAACCGACCCGTCTCTGCGGCCCGCGTTGATCAGGCGGGCGCCGCGCTTGACCAGCGTTTCTGAAATCCGCTTGATCTCGCGCCCGACCGGATCGTCCTGAGCACTGAACTCGAGCCTCAGCGCCATCATGACGCGGGCAACGTCTCGGCGGCAATAGACGGCGTGACCGCGCGCCAGCGCGATCAGCGCAGAGGCCGCGTCGGGCTGTCGGTCGGCCGGCCCGCCCACCTCGCGCCTCCACGTCTCGTCGACCCACGCGAGCACCGCTAGGGCCAGCTCCTCCTTGTCCTTAAACTGGTGATACAGGGCGCCGCGCGTGTACCCGGCCTCGCGTGCCACCTCTTCGAGCACCAGGTTGCCGTAGCCGTAGCGGGACAGGCCCCTCGCGGCCGATTCGAGCAACGCGCTGCGCGAGCGGGCGCTGCGCTCGGCCTGCGTGAAGCGCTGCCCGGCTGGGGCGCTACGTACATGCATGTATGTATGATAGCGTCAGCTGAGGAGGTCTACGTGAACGTCCCGCTGATCGTCGCCGGATCCCTCGCCATCCTCGGCGCCGCCGTCCACGGCGTGGGAGGCGAGATCCTCGTGGTGAGAAAGCTGTCGCCGGGAATGCTGCCGTCCAGTCCCTTCGGCGGTCCGGTGATGACCAGGGCGATGATCCACGCCACGTGGCACATGACCACCGTCGCGTTTTTCACCGTCGGATCCGCACTCCTCCTGTCAGGCTCGGTCCTCCACGGCGATACCGCCCAGGCGATCGGCCTGCTCGCCGCCGGCGCGTGCACCGGCTTCGCGGCGGTCGCGTTGGGGCTGGGGGCCGCCGCCACCCGATCCCCTCGATCCCTGCTCCGTCATCCCGGTCCCGCGGTGCTCACCGCCACCGCGGCACTGGCATGGTGGGGGGCGCTTTGAGGTTTCACCGATGAGGCTTCCGGACACCGCGCACACGTCCCGGCCCTGGCGGATCCACGAGCTCACCCCCGACTTCCGGCTCGAGGACGTGTGGGCGCTACCGACTCCGGGCGGCCCGGACGATTTCCCCCGGCTGGTGGCGCTGGCGGCCTCGCTCGACCCGTCGCAGAGCTCGTCGCGCGCCGCCGGAACGCTCTTCGCGATCCGGTGGAAGATCGGTGAGCTGCTCGGGTGGGATGACCCGGACGCCGGCCTCGGCGCCAGGGTGCCGACCCTCCGCGACCGGTTGCCGGCGGATCTGCGCGACGCTCAGTCCGGCGCGGACTTCGACGCGCTCCCCTTCACCCCGCTCTATCTGCTCGACGACGAGTTTGCGGCCGAGATCGCCAACGGGACCGTGCACGCGGTCATGCACCTCGGCTGGGTCCCCGACGCAACCGGGGGCTACCGCGGCCAGATGGCCGTTTTGGTGAAGCCGAACGGACTGTTCGGGACCGGCTATATGGCCGCGATCAAGCCGTTCCGGCACCTGATCGTGTACCCGATGATGATGCGGGACGTCGAGCGGGACTGGCGAGCGCCCGTCGGCGAGCCCACACACTGACGCTACGGGTCAGAAGTCAAAGCTTTCGTCGCAGGCGTTACTGCCGCCGCCCGGCATTCGCGAGGTTTGCAGCGTGCCGATGAGCCTGCCGCCGGTCCGCCAGCGTGCGGTGAAGACGCCGGCGCGGCGCGGCGTGCACATGAGTTGTTGGATGTAGAAGCCGGGATCGAGGCCGAACCGCTGCGGGAAGCACTTCGAGAGACCGGGACCCGAGAGGCACGTCGTGAACACCGGCCGTCCTGCGAAGTCGCCCGAGACGACGGCCCTGAACGTGTTCCTCTCGCCTGCGAACTGCTCCATCCACAGGCAGAAGGCCGGGACCGAAGCGGGTCCGCGTGCCGTGCAGTAGATGGAGACGCGGTCGCCCGGACTCAAAGCCAGGGTCTGCGGAAGGTCGCCTCGGGCGGTGACGATGATGGTTCCGTCGAGCCCCTGTGTGGTTGTGGACTGGCAGGTGTCCTCGACGAGCACCCGGCTTCCGCGGATCGTCGCGGCGCTGTAGCCCCCGCCGGTCCGGTACCCACCATGGGCGCTGCCGTACAGATGGCGGCTGCGGCGCCTGGCGATACTCGCCTGGCCGCCGCACGGGCCCAGCCCGCCGCCCGTCAGCGTGAGGTTCGTGTCGGCCGTGCGGCGATCCTGGCGGACCACGAACGCGCCGCCGTAGAAGACACCGGCCCGGGTGGCCCCGGGGCGACACGCAGCCGAGACCAGCCTGACGCGACCGCGAGTCGTGTCGACCGTCGAGCCGACCGGGATCGTGGCGCTCCCGCGCAGACTCCGCTGACGGCTGCGCGGACGCCTGAGAAACACCGTTCCGGCGAGCCGGCGGACCACGACGGTCCGTCCCACCCGGGGCTGGCCGCGAACCCCGCCGCATACCAGCCGGGGTGGATCCGGACCCGGGGCCACCCTGCGGACGAGGTTGTTGTCGGAATCGGCGATGAGAAACCCGCCGTCCGGGGTCGACGCGACGTCCAGCGGTCCGAACAGCGCCGCGAGCGTGGGCGGGCCGCCGTCCCCGAACGCGTCGGCGGTGCCGTTGCCCGCGACCGTCCTGATCGTGCCGTCGGCCGAGACCTTACGGATGCGACTGTTGATCCCGTCGGCGATGAGGAAGCCGCCGTCGGCGGTCAGCGAGACGGAGTAGGGGTCGTTGAGACGAGACCGCGTGGCGGGACCGCCGTCGCCCGAGAACCCGCGCCGACCGGTGCCGGCCACTGTGGTGATCGTCCCCGTGGCCGACACCCGACGGACCCGCTGGTTGGCGGTGTCAGCGACCAGAAAACCCCCGCCGGGGGTGGGCGCGACCCCGCCCGGGGCGCCCAGCCCGGCGACGGTGGCCGGACCGCCGTCCCCGCTGTAGGACCCGCGCCCGTTACCTGCGACTGTCCTGATCGTCCCATTCGCCAGAACCTCGCGCACCTGGTTGTTGGCGGTGTCCGAGATCAGGTACCCGCCGGCCTGGGTCAGCGCGACATACGCCGGATAGAAGGCGGCGCCGGTGGCGGGACCACCGTCGCCGAACGGCGCATCCTCCGACCCCCTGCCCGCGATCGTCGTGATCGTCCCGCCGGCGGTGACCCGCCTGATTCGAAAGTTGTTGGCATCGGCGATGAGAAATCCGCCGTCCGGCGTGGGTTCGACGTCCGTCGGGAAGTTGAGCTTGGCCGCCGTGGCCGGACCACCATCGCCGGAGAAGCCGCGAGCGCCGGTCCCGGCCACGGTCGTGATCGTCCCGGTGGCCGACACCCTGCGGACCGCGTCGTTGTTTTCGTCAGCGATGAGAAAGCTGCCGTCGGGGAGGGGCGCGATGCCCGACGGATCGTCGATCTGTGCGCGAACCGCCGGGCCGCCGTCGCCGGAGAACCCCCCGATGCCGGTGCCTGCGACCGTCGTGATGGCACCGGCGACGGCTGGAGGGGCCGCCGCGCCGGCTCCCAGCAGCGCGCCGGAAACAGCGAGCAGGAGCCACGTGACGCGCATTCGTCGCTGATGTAGCTCGACCGACCGACGCACCATCCACCGGCAACCCTAGCCAACACTGGCCAATTCCGTGTCAGCGCGCCCGAGAGGATTCGAACCTCTGACCTTGTTCCACCGGGCGCTAGTCAGCCCACCAGTCGCGCTGACCCTCCACGTCTTCGCGCGGATTCTCGCCGAGATTGGGCGCACCGAAAACGAGGATCTCGAGGCCCTCCGGCCCGCCCTCGTAGCCTCGCCACGTGCCGGGCGGGACGCGCACCACGTCCCACTCCTTGACCTCGACGATCTCGTCGTCGAGCTTCATCCGCCCGCTCCCGCGCA
>JAWVFS010000083.1:0-8939 GCA_033855795.1 Solirubrobacteraceae bacterium
CCGGGAGCCACCGGCACCACTGGATCAACCGGCGCCGCCGGTTCACCAGGCGCCACGGGCGCCACCGGATCAACCGGCGCCGCCGGTTCACCAGGCGCCACCGGCGACACCGGCACCACTGGATCGACCGGCGCAGCCGGTTCACCAGGCGCGACCGGATCAACCGGTGCAGCGGGTTCACCAGGCGCCACCGGATCGACCGGCGCCGCGGGCCCCCAGGGCGTCCAGGGCGATACCGGCGCAGCCGGCGCAGCCGGTTCACCCGGCGCCACGGGATCAACCGGCGCAGCCGGTTCACCCGGCGCCACCGGCGCCACCGGATCGACCGGCGCCGCGGGCCCCCAGGGTCCCCAGGGCCTCCAGGGCGTCAACGGCGATACCGGCGCAGCCGGTTCGCCCGGAGCCACCGGCGCGACCGGATCAACCGGCGCAGCCGGTTCACCAGGCGCCACCGGATCAACCGGCGCAGCCGGTTCACCAGGCGCCACCGGATCAACCGGCCCCGCGGGTCCGACAGGGACCACCGGCTCAACCGGACCGGCCGGCCCCACCGGGCCCCCTGGACCGGGCACGGGCGGGCTGTCCCAGTACGCCTACGTCTACAACCTCGGCGCGAAATCCATAGCGGTCGAAGCCGACATCACCTTCGACGGTAATGGCGTTCTGACCCCCGGCATCACCCACACCCCCGGCGAGGCCGGGATAGCGCTCGTGAACGCCGGCATCTACAAGGTCACGTTCTCGGTGTCCGGGACCGAACCGAACCAGATGGCGTTGTACCTCAACGGAACAACCGTGGTTGGCGGCACCGTTTACGGCTCCGGCGCCGGCACCCAGCAGAACACCGGACAGGCGATCTTCGCCGTCGCCGCCGGCGACGTGCTCACGGTCCGAAACCACACGTCGGCGGCGGCGGTCGGCCTTGCGTCGGTTGTCGGAGGAACGCAGGCGAATGCGAACGCTTCCGTGACCATCGAAAAACTCGCCTAGACCTCGATGCTCGACCCCCCGCAGAAAGGCCCCGCGATGCAGCTACTACATGACCACGGCTCGACGACGAGGCCCGAACAACCGGGGGTGGCCGGCCGATGGCGTGGCCGCTCGCTGGTCGCCGGCGGCCTCGTCGCCGCCAGTCTGGCTGTCAGCGCATGCGGATCGTCGGGAGCACCGACGATCCTCAACACCGAGAAAGTCGAGCGGGCCATCGAGCACAGCAGCTTGGCCCAGCGCGGAAAACACGCCCAGGTGAGTTGCCCGGCGGGTGTGCACCAGACGAAGGGTCTGGTGTTCTCCTGCACGGCGGTCGTCGGGCGCAGCAGCACGCGGTTCGTCGTCACCCAACTGGACGGATCCGGTCAGGTTCACTACGAAGCTCGCTGATGCCCAGGCTCAGACCGCTGCCGCAGATCCCCGTTTCGCCTGTTGGCGCTTGGGGCTGATCCGGACGACATCCCAGGCCAGATGGGAGCGCTCGAGACCGGCGATGAGCCAGCCGCCGGGGTCGACCTGCCAACGCCCTAGTCCGTGGCGGGCGGAGGTGGGAAAGGCGTGGTGGTTGTTGTGCCAGGCCTCGCCGAAGGCGAGCGGTGCGAGCCAGGCGAGGTTACGGGACTCGTCACCGGTGGAGAACGGTCGCCGGCCGAAGTAGTGGCACAGTGAATTGATGCTGAAGGTCGTGTGATGGAGGAGGAACACGCGAACCGCTCCGCCCCACAACAGACCGGTCAGCCCGCCCACGATCGAGCCGGTCAGGGCCACGCCGAGGCCGAAGGGAACCGCCAGGCCGGCCACCACCCACAGGGGGAAGGTGCGGCTGATGAAGCGCAGGTCGCGGTCGGCGACCAGATCCTTGGCATAGCGAGCGGGATTGGCCTTGTCCTTGCCGCGGAACATCCACCCGACGTGCGCATGGCCCAGTCCGCGCAGCGCCCCGCGCCATCCCGGCGCCTGGTCGACATGCGGGCTGTGCGGGTCGCCGGGCCGGTCGGAGAAGCTGTGGTGCTTGCGGTGGGTGGCGACCCATTCGATCAGCGACCCCTCGACCGCCATCGATCCGAGCACGGCCAGCAGCGCTCGCACGGTGCGCGTGGTCTTGAAGCTGCGGTGGGTGAACAGCCGGTGATAGCCGACCGTGATGCCCAGCCCCGTGAGTGTGTAGGTGATCGCGAGCACGACCAGGTCCTGCCAGTGCAGGACTCCGCCCCACGCCAGCCATCCCCCCACCAAGAGCGCGAGCGGCGGCACGCCGAAGAAGATCGTCCGGACAACGCGTTCGCGCGTCTCGTGCGTGATCGGAACCGTCTCCGCGACGCCCCCGCGGCCCGGCCTTGCCGCCCCCAGCTGCGACTGAGCAGAACGGCTCATCTGATACCTCCTGCGATCCCAAGCCCCTCCGGCGCACAGGGCCGCCCGGGCTTGAACTCATCGTTGGAAACGGGCCAGAGGACCCGTTTAGGCGGAGGCCAATCCGTCGGCTAGGTCAGACGTCGGCTGGTCGGCTGGTCAGCAACCGTCCTGCAACCCACGGTACTCCGATCGTCAAACCGGCACAAGCGAACGCACCGAAATCCCGATGGTGGCTAGGCGGCGCCGCGGCGTGCGCGTAAGGGCGCGGGAACGAGCGCCGCGCCGGCGATCACGAGGCAGAACGCGAACACGCGGGAGATGACCCCGACGGCGCCGGACCCGATCGGCTCGCCGAACACGAGCACGCCCCCGACGATGGCGGAGAGGTTGGCCGCCACCGAGGTGATCGCGATGACCTCGATGGCCTCACCGATCTGCAGGCTGCGGGCGGAGGCGTAGAAGGAGATGACGAAGGACACCAGCGCGGTGAGCGTCCACGGGCTCAGCAGGCCGAACAGCGCCGCCTCCGAGTGCGTGAGGTACTTCATGGCGACGTCGGAGACCCCGAACAGCACGCCCGCGGCCGTCGCGAGCAGGAGCGCTTCGCCGCGGTCGGGCACGCCGCGCCGTGTCGAGATCCTCACGAGCCCGACACCGAGCACCAGGATGGCGCTCTCGACGGCGATCAGCGCCGCCAGCGAGGAGCGTTGCGGTCCCTCCGCCGTGGACGTGAGACCGATGATCACCAATCCCGCCGCGGTGATCGTCACGCCGGTCCACTGGCGTCGCCCCAGCCGAAACCCGAAGAATCGCTCGGCGAGCACCGCCAGGAAGACGAGCCCTCCCGACAAGACCGCCTGCACGCTCGACAGAGAGGCGAGCGAGAGCGCTCCGACGTGCAGGCCCCAGGCGAGGAACGAGACGATCCATCCGATCAGGAACCACCTCGAGCGAAACAGGTCGGCGGCGCTGCGCACTGGATGGCGCACCCGGATCGGTGGTGCGAGCACCGCGCCGCGCTGCTTGAACAGGAAGCCCAGGTTGGTGCCCAACGCCGACGCGACCGCAAGGATCAGTCCCAGGATCATCGGTTGGGCCTCAGTCTGCCCTGCTGGGAGTCTTCGCGCCAAGTCTGGGTGACGCGCCCGCGCGAGGCCGTAGGCTGGTCGGATGGTCGCTTCACCGCGTCCGCGAACGGCCCGCGGTCTCCTTGCCGCCCTGTCGTTGATCGTGATTGCCGGCCTAGTAGCGACTCCGGCCCTGGCGCGCGCCGCCCGGATCGCCGGCCGCGTGGTCGTCGCCGGCCATCACGCCGTGGCCGCGTCCGACGTCACCCTGTACGCCGGAGGCGCCGCCGGCGCGAGGGCACTCGGCTCGACGAGGACGGACGCGAGGGGCCGGTTTGCGATCGCCTTCGCCTTTCCGTCCGGCCGCGCGGTGCTCTACCTGGTTGCCTCCGGCGGCGCGACGCCGGCGGGGGCCGCGCTGCGCCTGATGACCGTCGCCGGTCCGGCGGGTCGGACCGCGACCTCCGTGCGCATCAACGAGCTGACCACGGTGTCCTCGGCGTACTCGCTCGCGCAGTTCCTCCGAGGCCGGACCGTGCGCGGACCGTCTCCGGGGCTGCCGAACGCGGCTGCGACCTTCCCCAGCCTGGTGAATCCCGCCACGGGCGCGGTGAGCCCGGTGCTGGCCCGGGCCCCGAACGGCACCAAGACGAACACGCTGGCGACGTTCCGCACGCTCGGCGGCATCCTGGCCTACTGCGCCCGAGTGAGCTGCCGGCGGCTGCTCGGGGCCGCCCGTCCGCCCCAGGCGCGCCCGCCTCGCGACACGCTCGAGGCGGTGCTGGACATCGCGCTCCATCCCGCCAACAACGTGCGCCGCATCTTCGCCGTGCCGCGGTCGCGGGCCTATGGCGCCGGTCTGCGGTCCGCCCCCGCCGGATGGGTCCTGTCGCTCAAGCACACCGCCGGCGGGTTCAACGGCCCCGGACGGATGGCCTTCGACTCGCGCGGCAACATCTGGGTCACCAACAACTTCGCGGGGTCCCCGCCGAACACCGCCGCCGGGCTGGGCGTCGTGTCGCTCGACCCCACCGGCCGGCCGCGCAACGGCAGCCCGGTCACCGGCGGAGGCATCCAGGGCAACTGGTGGGGCATCGCCGTCGACGGCGGCGATCGCGTGTGGCTGTCCAACTACACGGGCAGCGACACCGCCTCGCCCTTCAGCCCGCAGTTCCAGGGCGGCGACGCGGCGTCCCTGTTCACCTCCGGGGGAATCGCGCTCTCGCCGCCCGCCGGCTTTCAGACCGGCGGCCTGCGCGCGCCCCAGGGGATCGCGGTCGACCAGGTGGGCAACGTGCTGATCGCCAACCACGTCGGCGGGACCGTCACCCGCTACCTCAACGGCGATCCCGCCCGGGCTCAGGTGATCTCCGGCGGCGGTCTCGCCAAGCCGTTCGGGATCCAGATCGACGCCCGTGGCGACGCCTGGGTGACCGACAACGCGATCGACGTCACGGACGCCGGTGCCGTGACCCGGATCGATCGGGCCGGTCAGGCCCACGGGCCGATCACGGGCGGCGGGCTCCGCTCGCCGCAGGGCCTGTCGATCGACAGCGTCGGAAACGTGTGGGTCGCAAACCTCGGCAGCCGCAGCGTGACCCAGATCGACCCGCAGGGACGGATCGCCCCCCGCTCGCCGATCCGCGTTCCGAGCTTCAGCGGCCCGTGGGCCACCGCAGTCGACGGCAACGACAACGTCTGGGTGACCAGCTTCGTCGGCAGCACGCTGACACAGCTGTGCGGCCGAAACCGTTCGCACTGCCCACCCGGAGCCCGGACCGGCGACCCGATCTCTCCGCGGGTCACCGGCTTCACCAACGGCCACCTCCAGCACCTGACCGCGGTCCAGATCGACGAGTCGGGGAACGTCTGGGTGGCCAACAACTGGTCATCGGTCTCGCCGATCATCGGAGGCGACGGCCTGGTCGAGTTCATCGGCGCAGCGCCGCCCGTCCGGACGCCGCTCATCGGTCCGCCGCGCAGGCCGTAGTCGGCGGATCGACTTGGCAGCGATGAGTCCGTGTGCGCCCGCGTGTCACAGGGGATAGGGCTTGAGAAATCGCGAAGCGCCGGCTCGCCGGCGCGGGAAGGAGCAACACCATGGGACAGCCAGTCGTCCACTTCGAGGTCATGGGCAAGGACGGCCCTGCGCTGCGGTCCTTCTACACCGATCTCTTCGGGTGGAAGTTCGACGCCGACAACCCGATGAACTACGGCGTCGTACCGCGCGAGGGCAACGTCTCCCCCGACGGAATCGGAATCGGCGGCGGCGTCGGCCAAGCGCCGGAGGGATACTCCGGCCACACCACCTTCTACATCGAGGTGCCGGACGTCGAGGCCGCGCTCGCCAAGGCCGAGAGCCTCGGCGGATCGCGGATGATGGGCCCCGACAAGGTCATGGACACGATCGAAATCGGGCTGTTCAACGACCCCGACGGACATGTGGTCGGCGTCGTCAAGACCACCCCGGAGAGCTGAGCGGGCAACCCACGCGGTATCCGAAGGGCCCCGCTGCCGCGGGGCCCTTCGTCGTGGCGCGCTAGTGCTTCTTGGGCTGCCAGAAGGCGACCTCACCGGCCGCGGGCGCGGCGACCACGCTGCGCCAGCCGGCGGGGCCCTCACGTGGCTCGAGCAGCACCGAGGCCCCCAGCCGGCGCGCCCGGTCGGTGACCCCGGCGACGTCGGCAACCTCGACGTATGGCAGCCACAGCGGGCGCCGCGTGCCGCACTCGACGATGCCGCCGCCGAACCCCCCGCCCAGCTCGAGCGCAACGTATGACCGGCCGGCGGCCTCGATTCGTTCCGGGTGCCACCCGCAGAGGCCCGCGTAGTACTCGCGGGCGCCGCGCAGGTCGCCGGTGTGGAGCTCCAGGTGGACCACTGGGTTGGCGGTGGTTGACATCGCGTCCTGCCTGTTTGACCGACGCCGGTCCCCAAACTCATCGGTCGGAGCGATCCGATTGCCCGTCCCGTCCCCGGTCTTCTAGTCTGGCGGACGCGATGAGCAGCGTCTCCACCAGCTCGAAGGCCCGCGAACGCGATCTGCTCGCGGCGGCTCGCACGGGCGACGAGGATGCCTACGGCCGCCTCGTCGAGCCCCACCGCACCGAGCTGCACGCCCACTGCTACCGGATGCTGGGCTCCCTCCACGACGCGGAGGACGCCCTTCAAGAGGCGCTCCTGCGCGCCTGGCGTGGCCTGCCCCGGTTCGAGGGACGGAGTTCGCTTCGCTCCTGGCTCTACACGATCGCGACCAATACCTGCCTGAACGCGATCGAGCGGCGGCCCAAGCGCGTACTTCCGATCGACTACGGGCCGGCCGCCGATCCCCACACCACCCCCGGCGAGCCGCTCGTCGAGTCCGTGTGGGTGGAGCCCTACCCCGACGACAAGCTGGGGCTCGAGGACGGACTCGCCGGGCCCGAGGCGCGTTACGAGCAGCGCGAGACCGTGGAGCTGGCGTTCGTCGCCGCCCTGCAGCACCTACCGGCCAATCAGCGCGCGGCGCTGATCCTGCGGGAGGTCCTCGGCTTCTCCGCCCGCGAGGTCGCCGACTCGCTCGAGACCACGGTCGCGTCGGTGAACAGCGCGCTCCAGCGTGCCCGCGAGACGGTTCACGAGCGCATGCCCGAGCAGAGCCAGCAGGCCACGCTGCGCTCACTGGGCGACGAGCGCCTTAGCGAGATCGTCGAGGCCTACATGGATGCGATGGATCGGTGCGACGTCGACGCTGTCATCGCCATGCTGGCGGACGATGCCGCGTGGTCGATGCCACCGATGTCGACCTGGTACCGCGGTCGCGAGGCGCTGGTCGCGTTCCTGACCGAGTGGCCGCTCTCGGGCGAGTGGCGCTGGCGTCGCGTCCGGGCTCAC
The DNA here is from genome assembly GCA_033855795.1 of Solirubrobacteraceae bacterium. Classification (GTDB taxonomy): domain Bacteria; phylum Actinomycetota; class Thermoleophilia; order Solirubrobacterales; family Solirubrobacteraceae; genus JALYZC01. The sequence goes on from JAWVFS010000083.1 coordinate 7,287, forward strand.
GCCAACGGCCAGGTGGCGGTCGGCAGCTACAGCTGGGACGAGGAATCAGGGACCTACCTTCCGTTCGCACTCGACGTGCTCACCCTTGACGACTCTCAGATCAGCGAGGTGACGAGCTTCATCACGCGGTCCGCGCCGGCACCCGAACGCCAGCACCTCGCGCGCTGGCCGGAGGAGCCGGCCGATCCCCTGAGGATCGCGGTCTTCGAACGTTTCGGTCTTCCCGACGCCCTTCCGGCTTCGTAGAGATGGCCGATCCGTACACGCTCAAACGGCTCACCGATGTCGAGGACTCCGCCCCGAAGTTCGGGTTCAGCGACGTCCAGGAGGCCCGGTTCGCCAATGACGATCTCGAGACCGAGGACACCGGGGTCAGCCATCACCGGGTCAAGCCCGGCGAACGGCAGGCCTTCGCGCACCGCCACGACGAAGCCGAGGAGGTCTACGTCGTCCTCTCGGGCTCCGGTCGCGTCAAGCTCGACGACGCGATCCTCGAGATCGAGGCCCTGGATGCGATCCGCGTCGCTCCCGGGGTGACCCGGAAGTTCGAGGCCGGATCCGACGGGATCGAGTTGGTGGCCTTCGGCCCGCGCCACGACGGTGACGGCGAGCTGATCAAGGACTGGTGGACCGACTAGCCGGGGACCGTCGCCTGCTGCACGGCCCAGCCGTTGCCATCCGGATCCTTGAAGAAGACGAACGAGCCCCAGGGGAAGTCCTGGACCTCGCCGACGTCGACACCGCGCTCGGCGAGCTCCGCTCGCGCGGCGTGAATGTCCGCCACCACCAGCTGCAGGCCCTGGACGGAGCCGGGCGGCATGTCAGTGAGGCCGGTCCCCAGCGCGATCGAGGCGGGCGACCCGGGAGGGGTCAACTGGACGAAGCGGATCTCCTCGCTGACCGTGTGGTCGTGGTCCGCGTTGAATCCCGCGTTCTCGGTGTAGAAGGCCTTCGCGCGGTCCACGTCTGAGACGGGGACCTGCACCAGTTCGAGCCGAAAGTCCACGAGGCGCGGCAGTGTACTCATGCCGAATGGCAGGCCAGACGAATTGACCGTATGCGCCGCGCCTGCACCCTCGCCCTGGCCTCCCTGTGCCTGGCGGCCACGCTCACCGTCCTGCTCGCCGCGCCGGCCGGGGCGGAGCGGTCGTGGACCGTGCCCCGCGCCGTCTCCATGTACCGCTTCCCGGTCGCCGACGGGCAGATCTTCTACGAGGAGCGCACCGACCGTGGGCAGGACTTCGCCACCCGTCCCGGGGGGCCGGTCCTCGCCATCGGCCGCGCCATGGTCATGACCAACCGCGGCTACTTTCCCGGCCGCACGGTCGTGCTGCAGCTGCTCGACGGGCCGCTCGCGGGCCGGTTCGTCTTCTACGGGCACGCCCGGCGCGCGCTCGTGCGCCCCGGGCAGGTCGTCCGCGCCGGGCAACCGGTGTCGATCGCGGGCGGCGTCGGGGCCCCCGGCGACCCCGGTCACATGGAGGTCGGGTTCGCGCTCACCGAGAACGGAGTGATCCCGGCGACGGAGCGCTGCGATCACTACACGCATTCCGGAGGAGAAATGCACGCGCTGATGCACCAGCTCAACCCGGACCTCGTCGGCGCCGGCGCCATCCACAGCCCGCTCCGCTGCCCGCCCAGGAAGAAGCGCGG
>JAWVFS010000084.1:0-10503 GCA_033855795.1 Solirubrobacteraceae bacterium
ACCAGCTTCGGCTGCGAGCTGCGTTGCTGGTTGAAGGCCACGAGCGTCGCCTCCTCCATCGCCACCGCGGACGCGTAGCTCGGCCCGTGCTGGCGCAGCTGGTCGGAGATGAACAGCGTGGTGTCGCCGTAGTGCACGATCGAGCGCTCGATGGCCTGGATATTGCGGCGCACGGCGGGGCGGGTGACATCGGCGAGGCTGAGCCCCTCCTTCTTTCCGGTCACGGCGGAGTACTCGGCCGCGACCGCCGAGAGCCCGGAGGTGGAGAAGTCGGGGTTGGTGTGGCCGAGCTTGAACCGGCCGTACTCGGGATGGCCGTAGGCGCCGAGCCCGCGCCGGTCGAGGGCGAGCTTGAGCACGTCGGCGAAGCCGATCGGCTTGCGCGGCCACCCCAGCGCGCGGGCCAGCGGCTCCCACATGGCGATGAGCAGCGGTGTGCGCACGATCGAGGGGTTGGTGTCGGGGACCCACGACCGGTCGCCCTCGAAATTCACCAGCCGGCCCCAGAGCGAGGAGGCCGGGGACCAGAGCACGGGCTGCAGCTGGCGCTTGGCGATCTTCGTCTCGGCGTCGCCGGAGGAAACGACCTGGCCCTCGATGAACACCGGCCTGCCGGCGGAGCGCCGGCCCTCCGCGTTGAACTTCTCGATCAGCGGCTGGATCAGCTTCTGCTTCTCCGGCGAGTACACGAACGACACGCGGATGGCGTCGCTCGCCGGTTTGGTGGCCGAGCCGCCGCCCCCGCCGGCCTTGTTCTTGCCTCCCCCGCCGCCCGCGGTGATGACGATCGCGATCAGGACAGCCGCGACGGCCAGGACGATGACGGCGGTGCGTGCCTTCACTCGGCGGATGCTACGGCGTCGCCGGGGGTCACTTGAGGTAGCGCTGGATGTCGTCCGAGTGCTGTTTGCCGAGCCTGGTGTGGTCCGGGTACCAGCCGACCTCGTTGGCCAGGAACAGCGCCGTGGCGGGCAGCGAGGTGACGAACAGCAGCGCGGTCACCGCCAGCGTCGCCCGCTTCAGCGATCGCGAGGCGCTCAGCGCGGCCAGCGGCAGCAGCCACATCACGTACCAGGGCACCACCCAGGACAGCGACAGCAGCAGGGCGAACACGGCCCACCCCGCCATGTCCATCCAGTCCGCGCCGCGCCAGGTTCGCCACAGCAGGTAGGCGATCACCGCCGCGAGCACGATCGGCGAGATGACCTGCATACCGGCCGTGGCGCCCCCGAATCCGAAGGCAAGGCCGAGGAGGTTGAGGGCGCCCAACGGCGAGACGAGCGTCGTCTGCGGTCCCAGCGACGGAACGACCGTTCCGAACGCCACAAAGCTCACGGCGACGAGCGCCGCCCCCGTGACGAGCGCGCCGAGGAGCGCGCGGCGCCGGTCGGGGCTGCCGAGGACCGCGAAGGGAAGTATCACGACCGCAGTGGCCTTCATTCCGGCCGCGACGACCATCGCCGCCGCACCGCTCGCCGGCCGCGCGTTGATGAGCAAGAGGATCCCGCCGAGCACGGCGAGCATGATCAGGAAGTCGTTGTGGAAGCCGCCGAGCCCGAACACGAGGAGCAGCGGGTTGAAGGCGACGAACACGAGCGCGGGAACGGCGGGGCGCCGCAGGCGCAGCGCGGTGCGCCAGACGAGGTACAGACTGCCCAGCGAAGCCGCCATCAGCAGCAGCTTCAACGTCCAGTACATGGGCTTGAAGTCCAGCGGCACGAGCGCGTAGGTGAAGAGCGTGAACAGCGGGCCGTAGGGGCTGGAGAGGTGGTGCCAGGTCGCGTAGTGGTAGCTGGGGTCGCCACCGGCGTCGCCCGGCACGGCGGTGAACGGATTCAGGCCGTGCAGCGTGCCCATGCGCGCGTAGTCGACGTAGTTGAAGATGTCGGTGAGCAGCAGCGGCGGCCCGAGCACGAACACGACGTGGAGGGCGACGATCGCGCCCACGGCCCAGCGCAGCGGCACGTATCGCCCCGCGGCGACCAGCAGCGCGTAGCCGCCGGCCATGAGCACGATCAGGACGCTGAACATCACGCCGAGGGTGTCGTGGTGGCGCGTCAGCCCGCCCGCGAGGCCCCGGAACGGGCCGACCATCCAGCTCCCGAAGCCGCCCTTCGCCGGCGGCACGATCTGCGAGCGGTGCGCCGCGGCCACGACGACGATCGCCACCGCCGCCAGGACCATCAGCGCGAGCGCGGCGAGCACCGTCGCCCGCCGCTGGTACCAGCGCGGCGGGCCGTCCCGCTCGCCGGGGGACGATGCCTCGGGCGGGCGGATCTCCGGCAGGCTCGGCGGTGCGACCGCCGGCTCGCGATCGGCGACCGTGGCGGAGGCCACCAGCGTTCCGTCGCTGCCGCGCGCGCGAGGCCAGAACGGCCAGGAGGGCATGGCCCTATTCTCGCTCGACGGCTGCGGTCAGTGGAGCCGGCGCCGGCGCCGGATGGCCCACGGGGTGGGCGGGCTCCTTCTCCGCGCGTCGCGCCGCGCGCCAGCGGTCCCACGCCCTCACGAGCACGAACGCCATCACGGCGTAGATCCAGCCGACGAGGATGTCGGACACGTAGTGCTCGCCCGAGTAGACGAGGGTGAAGGCCATCGCGAGCGGATAGGCGACGAGCACGACCCGCCAGTACCAGCGGGCCCCGGCCCAGAAGAAGAGCAGGAAGAGGACCGGGTAGGCCGCGTGGAGGGAGGGAACCGCGGCGACCTGGTTGAAGAAGCCCGAGCCGTTCTCCACCAGCGAGTTGGCCACCTGGATCCCGAGGTGGTTCCACACGTCGACGTTGACGATCCGGCGCACGGGCTCGAGGTGGTGCAGCTTCGCGGCCATCCACGGCGGCACCGCCGGGAAGGCGACATAGGTGATGAAGCCGAAGGTCGCGAGCATCAGCACCATGCGGCGGAACTCGCGGAAGCGCGGGTAGGCGAAGCGCCACAACACGGCGGCGACGACCAGCGTCGTGAAGTAGTGGGTCATGTACACGGCCCACACGATGTAGTCGAACCACGCCACCTGTCCGGCCGTGTTCAGCGCGGCCTGCAGGCGGACCGTGGGGACCGGGTCGCCGAACAGGAAGCGGTCCGCGCTGATCTGCGGGGAGACGTGCGGCACCGTGCCGAGCTTCTCCGAGAAGAACCGCGAGAGGTCGTAGAGCACGAGCCAAGCGGCGAACGGCAGCCAGTCGAAGATCAGCCCGCGCACCCACCGCTTGAGGTCGGACACCGACAGCGCCAGCAGCCCGACGAGCACCCATAGGAACAGCAGGTCCCGCGAGAGGAAGAGGCCATTGATCGCGATCAGCCCGACCGTGACCGCAAGGAAGATGCTGAAACTGAGCACGGTGAGCCAGCGGCCCCGCAGGACCGCCCGGGGCGACCACGAGTGGCGCGCGCTATGAACCTGGGCGTCTGGTGTGTTCATGGCGAAACGGCCCCGTGCGGCGAGGCCCGCGTCCGGGCCCCGGCCGGGGCCGGAGAGCCGTAACACTGTACGAGAATGGCCGTGTGCGATCGCCGCTGACCACCCGCACCATCGCGCTCGGCGCGCTTGTCGCCGTGCTCGTCGCCGCCGCGTTCGTGGTCATTGCCGCGAGCGCGCGTGAGGCCCGGCGTGCGTCCGACGCCGCCGAGCGGGCCCAGGCCGTGACCGTCAGCGCGGTCGCACTGGGCGAGCTGACGAGCCGGCTCGACGCGGCGCTGCGCGGGTACGTGTTGGGCAACGAGCCGGGCTTCCTGGAGCCCTTCGACGCCGCGCGCGGCGCGCTTTCGCCGGCGCGGGTCGCACTGGGCCGCGCCCTCTCCGGCGGGGACGAGCGGGTCGCGCTGACGGCCGCCGGGCGCGACCTCGATTCCTACTTGAGCGACTTCGCCCCGCGCGCGATCCGGGCCGGACGGCGCGAGCCCACCGCAGCGGTCGAGGTGGCGTTGGACAACGAGAGCACGGCGCGCCTGCGCACCCTCGACCGCGACCTCGGGCGGTTGGTGGCCGCCGCCCGGACGCGCGCCGCGGCCCAGTCGCGGCGCGCCCACGACGATGCCGGGCGCACCATCACGGTCGGCCTGGTCGCGGCGGGAGCAGCGCTGCTGCTGATCGCTCTGTGGGCCCTGTACGAGACGCACTCGATCGTCCTGCCCCTGCGGCGGCTTGCGGCGGCGGCGCGCCGGATGGGGCACGGGGAGCTTGACGCGCGCGTGCCGCCGACCGGGCGCGGCGAAGCTCGCGAGGTGGCGGAGGCGTTCAACGCGATGGCCGCGGCGCTGGAGCGCCGCTCCGCCGAGCTCTCCGCCGAGCAGCGCGTCAAGACCGCCGTGCTCGACGCCACCCCGGACGCGATCGGGCTGTTCGACGCCGAGGGCGCGGCGGTGGTCGAGAACGCACCGATGCGCGCGCTGCGCGAGCGCCACGGCGACGCCGTGCTGGCCGGCGCCCGCGGTTCGCCCGGCCCCGAGGCCGAGTTGCGCGACGAGCTCGCGCCGCCAGGATCGGACCGCGCCTTCCTGCGCTACGCGGCGCCGGTCCACGACGCCGGCGGCACCGCGATCGGCCGGCTCGTCGTCCTGCGCGACGTGACCGCCGAGCGCGACAGCGAGCGCATGAAGGAGGAGTTCTTCGCGCTCGTCTCGCACGAGCTGCGGACGCCGTTGACCGCGATCGTCGGCCACGTCGAGCTGCTGCTCGCCGACGCGCCGGCGGACGGTGAGGACCGCCGCTCGCTCGAGGTCGTCGCGCGCAACGCGGCACGGCTGCTGCGCTTGGTGGGCGACCTGCTGTTCGTGGCCCAGGTGCAGGCCGGCGCGCCGAGCATCGTCCTGGGCGACGTCGATCTTGCCGCGATCGCGCGCCAGGCCGTCGAGGCGGCGCGGCCGGCGGCCGAGGAGGCGGGTGTAACGCTGACCCTGCGGGTCGAAGCGGTCCCGCCCGGCCGTGGCGACCGCGACCGCCTCGCTCAGGCGCTGGACAACCTGCTCTCCAACGCGATCAAGTTCACACCGGCCGGCGGCGGTGTCGAGGTGCGCCTCCGCGCGGAGGGGGAGCGCGCATTGCTGGAGGTGGCGGATTCCGGCATCGGGATCCCGGCCGGCGAGCAGGGCCGCCTGTTCGAACGCTTCTTCCGCGCCTCGAGCGCGACTGAGCGCGCCATCCCGGGCATCGGCCTCGGCCTCACCATCGTGGAGGCGATCGTGAAGGGCCACGGCGGCCGGATCTCCGTCGCCAGCCCGCCGGCAGGCGGCGCCACGTTTTCCGTCGAGCTGCCGCTGCGCCCGCCCGCGCCGGCGGAGGCGCCGGCGCCGCACCGGGCGGGGACGGCGCCCGGCGCGTGAGGAGGTAGACACGCGCTCGCGCCGCGAGCGCGACCAGCTCCTCCTCGACCAGCTGCCGGTGCATGCCGTCACGGTGACGCGCACGCGAGGCCGGCGCGGGGGAAGCTGGTATGAAAGCGGCATGACGCACGCGCGGGTGCTGGTCGCGGAGGACGACGCCGACGTGCGCGAGCTGGTGTGCACGATCCTCCGCCGAGCCGGCCACGACGCCTCCGAGGCCCGGGACGGCCAGCAGGCGCTGCGGGCGCTGTACGACGTCCGGCCCGACCTCGTGATCCTCGACGTGGCGATGCCGGAGCTGGACGGCTTCCAGGCGCTCGAGCGGATCCGCGACCTGTCCGACGTGCCGGTGCTGATGCTGACCGCCCGCGATACCGAGATGGACAAGGTCCGCGGCCTCCGCGGCGGCGCCGACGACTACGTGACCAAGCCCTTCGGCCGCGCGGAGCTGCTCGCCCGCGTCGACGCGCTGCTGCGGCGCACCGCGGGGCGCGCCGAAGCGCCCGAGGGCTACGCGGACAGCCTGCTGCGCGTCGACTTCGCCCAGCGCACCGTCGAGGCCGATGGCCAGGAGCTGCGCCTCACGCCGCAGGAGTTCCGGCTCCTGGCGGCCTTCGTGCGCCACCCGGGGCAGGTCCTCTCGCACGAGCAGCTGCTCGAGCTGGTGTGGGGCGACGCCTACGCCACCGCACGAGATCAGGTCAAGCTCTACGTCGGCTACCTGCGCCGCAAGCTCCGCGCGGCCACCGACGCGGAGCCGATCGAGACGGTCCGCGGGTTCGGGTACCGCTACCGGCCGCCCGCCTGAGACGGCTTCACGTGGACAGGACGACGCCCGGCCAGACTGATGGAGGCGGTATGCCGGGCCGGGCGTCGTCGTGTCAACGAACCTGCGCATCGGAGGATCCAGCCCGCCCGCATGGGGGCCGTCGCAAACCCGTATGCGAGGCGTATGAGGCACCTCGTTATCGTTGACCGTACGTGAACGACGAGCAGAAACCGCTGGAACTGATCCTCGCTCGCAACCTCCTGTCGAGCATCTCCACCCCGGGGTTCCTCGTCGACGAGTCCAACGAGCTGGTGTTCTACAACGACGCCGCCGCGGCGATCCTGGGCAAGCGCTTCGAGGAGGTGGGCCGCCTCCCGGTCGAGGAGTGGAGCTCGATGTTCGGCCCGTTTGACGACGAGGGCGACCCGATCCCCGTGGACGAGCTCCCGCTCGTCGTGGCGCTCCGCCACAACCGCCCGTCCTACGCCCGCCTCCAAGTGTCCTCGCTCAAGGGCGAGCGCCACGCGATCGAGGTCGCCGCGCTGCCGCTCGTGGCCAATGCCGGCGGCTTCCGCGGCGCGCTGGCGATCTTCTGGCCGATCTACGACGCCGAGGAAGCGCCGGCGTGAAGGTCAAGCTCTGGGGTGCGCGCGGCTCGATCCCCTCGCCGGGGCCGGAGACGCTGCGCTACGGCGGCAACACCTCATGTGTGCAGGTGACGCTGTCGGACGGGACGACCATCGTCCTCGACGCCGGCACCGGGATCCGCAATCTCGGACTCGCGCTGGCGGGCAGCGGCCCGCGCATCAACATCCTGCTCACCCACCTGCACCTCGACCACATCCAGGGGCTCATGTTCTTCGCCCCGGCGTTCAGGACGCAGTCGGACCTGTCGATCTGGGGACCCGAGGTCCCGGAGGCCTCGCTGCGCGACCGCATCGCCCGCTACATCTCGGCGCCGCTGTCGCCGGTCGAGATACGGGAGCTGCCGTGCAACGTCAGGTTCATGGACGCGCCCCAGGTCGAGTGGGACATCGGCCCGGCGCGGATCCGCGCCGCCTCGGTCACCCACCGCGGCCCGACGCTCGGTTATCGGATCACCGAGGGCGACACCTCGCTCTGCTACATCCCGGACCACGAGCCCGCGCTGGGCACGACGCTCGGCGACCTCGAGCCGGACTGGATCTCCGGGTACGACCTCGCCTGCGGCGCCTCGCTGCTGATCCACGACTGCCAGTACGCCGACGGCGAGTACTCGGAGCACGTGGGCTGGGGGCATTCGCGCCTGACCGACACGCTCATGTTCGCCCACCGCGTGGAAGCCGATCGCCTCCTGCTCTTCCACCACGATCCACTGCACACCGACGACTTCCTCGACGCCTTCCACGGCGCCGCGGTGTCTGGGTGGGAGGCGCTGGGCGGCCACCCCGCCGGCGTCGAGTTGGGCGTGGAGCGCCGCGAGATCGAGTTGACGCCCGCGCCGGCCGGGTAACTCCGGGCGCCGGGCGCCGTATCCGGCGCCCGCGGCTCGGGATCCTGGTATCACCCGCGCATGAACGCGTTCGTTCGGTGGGGATCTTCGGCGGCGCTCGTCGCCGTGCTGCTGAGCGGTGCGCCCGCGGCCATGGCCGCCCCCATCCCCGAGGGCCCCGACGCCGCCAGCCTGCCCGTCTACTCCGGCGCGCCGGCAACCGCCGAACCGGTGGGCGCCAGTCAGCCCCCGCGGCATCCGTTCATGGCGCCCAACGAGCGCTCCAACCTGCACGACGACGCGTACCAGACCGACGCCTACCGCACGCTCGGGCCGCTGGGACGCGACGTGCTCAAGCAGGACACCTTCCAGCCCAACCTGGGCGAGTGCGCGTCCATCACCTTCGACCGGCAGGGCCGGCTCGTCGCGGTGTGCGTGTCCGTCGCCGGTCCGACCCTGGCCATGTTCGACCCGGCCACCCTCGACGTGCTCGCCACCTATGCCCTACCGCCCCGCGATCCGGCCACGCTGAACAGCGTCTTCACCTCCTTCGGCGGCGGCGGCTACTTCTACCTCGACGACCAGGACCGCGCGGTGATCCCGACGACCTCGCACCACATCCTCGTGGTGGGCGAGACGTCGACGCCGGGCTTCGCGCTGGAGCACGACTACGACGTCAGCGGAGTCGTGGGCTCGGGCGACTCGATCCTCTCGGCGCTGCCCGACTGGTCGGGCCGGCTGTGGTTCGCGTCGGCGAAGGGGTTCGTGGGCACGGTGGACCCGGGCACGGGCGCGGTGAAGTCATACGCCACCAACGAGGCGATCGGCAACTCGTTCGCCGTGGACGAGACCGGCGGCGTCTACATCGTCTCCGACGGGGCGCTCTACCGGTTCGACGCGGCCGCGGACGGCACGCCGACGGTCACCTGGCGCGCCGGCTACGCCAACATCGGGATCGCCAAGCCCGGCCAGACCGAGAAGGGCTCGGGCACCACGCCGACGCTCATGGGCAGGGACTACGTCTCGATCACCGACAACGCCGATCCGATGGACGTCGTCGTGTTCAAGCGCGCCCGGACCGTCAGCGGCAGCCGCCTGGTGTGCACGCAGCCCGTGTTCGGAAAGGGGGCCAGCGACACCGACCAGTCCCTGATCGGGACGGACACCTCGATGGTGGTCGAGAACAACTACGGCTACTCCGGCCCGTCCGCCACGCAGAACGGCGGGACGACGGCGCCCGGCCTCGCGCGCGTCGACATCAACCCCGACGGGCACGGCTGCCACACGGTGTGGACGAGCCAGGAGCGCGCCCCGTCGGTCGTGCCGAAGCTGTCGTTGGGGACCGGCCTCGTGTACACGTACACGAAGGATCCGCGCCCGGACGGCGCGGACGCCTGGTACTTCACCACGCTCTCGTTCCGGACGGGCCGGACCCTGTGGAAGCGGCTCGGGGGCGAAGGCCTCGGCCACAACAACAACTACGCGCCGATCACGATCGGCCCGGACAGCAGCATGTACCTCGGCGTCCTGGGCGGCCTCGTGATGATCCGCGACCGTGTGCGCCCGACCCTGCCCCCGGGCAGCGGTGCCGGTGCGCGACGTGCGCGGGTCAGCCTGGTGCTGCACTACCGGCGCGGGCGGACGCGCGGCCGCCTGCGCCGCGTGTGTGCGCGCACCTCGCCCCGCGCCGTGATCGGCGGCCGCGACCGCCGCTATGTGCGCCGCGTGGACTTCTCCGTCCCGGTCCGGCGGCGCGCCGTCACCGACCGTCGCGCGCCCTTCCGCGTGGTGATCCGGCGGCGCCGGCTCCGCCACAACCGGCGCTACACGGTGCGCGCGCGCATTCGGCTCGTCGGGGGCGGGCGGGTTACGCTGACCCGCAGCTTCCGCAACTGCTGAGCCGGCGACCGCTAGCCGACCGTCAGCGTGCCCACCATGCCGGCCTGGCGATGGGCGTCGACCGAGCAGAAGAACGTGTACGTGCCCGGCTTGAGCTGGGCGGTCACGGAGGCCTTCGACTGCGAGACGGTCGCGGTGGCGGCGACGTTCTTGCTGCCCTGCTGGATCGTGACGTTGTGCGGTACCTGCGAATCGTTGGTGAAGTCGATCTTCACCGCGCCGGCCTTGGCGGTCGCCGACTTCTTGTCGTAGGAGAGCTGGCCGCTCGGGTCGGCGGCGATCGCGACCGCCGGCCCGGCCCCGCCGGACGGTGGAGCCTGGCCGGGCGCCCCCGCCGTCGGCGGTGCCGCAGCCTTCGCCTCATTCGCCTTGGGCGGCTTGGAGGCCGTGACCACGGCCATCGTGATGGTGAGCGCCACGAGCAGGACGCTGACCGCGATCACCGCTCGCTCGCCGGGCGGCCCGCCGGGGAACCCCGGCCGGGTGACGCCAACCAGCGACACGATCACCGCCCAGGCGGCGAGCACGCCGCCGGCGACGTAGAAGGCCGTCTTGCTCTTCTCGCCGGCTGCGGCCAGCGTCGGGATGAGCGCGTGAAGGTCGGCCAGGCCCATTGCGCGCGCGAGCCTAGCGGATCGCCTCCCGGCCAGCCCCCGTGCCGAGAAGTGGCCAAGGCGGGCTTCCGTGCCGATGGATGAGCGTGCCGTTCGGCAAGCGCACCCCGTGCCTGGTAGCCGCCGTTGGGTCGCTCGTCGCGGCGTGCGCGGTCGCCGCCCCGGCGGCACTCGCTCATGGCGGCGAGCAGGTCGTGCGGACCGAGCGCGTCTCCGGGCACAGCGTCACCGTCGCCACACACGTGGACACGCGCGCCGAGCTGGCACAGGCCGCGCCGTCCGCCGCCGCGAGTCGCGACTTCGGCGTGCCGGCCGACATGCCCTCGCTCGGCGGGCCGGCCGGAAGCCTGCCGGCGCCCTGGCTGGCCGACTCGTGGTGCGGCACGGAGACGACCACCAACGACACGGCCCACGCGGTCGACTCGACC
>JAWVFS010000085.1:0-4095 GCA_033855795.1 Solirubrobacteraceae bacterium
CGACGGTCCCCGCCGTGACCTGGGCGATGCCGCCGACCGCACCGATCGGGTAGTAGTTCACAGGGGTGCCGGTCTGGCTCTTGAAGCGGTTGCCCCACTCGTCGTACACCGGCTGCGGGAAGGTGGCGCCGGCACCCGAGATGGTGCCGCCGACCTTCTTGGTGCTGGTCGAGGACGTGCTGCTCGACGAGCTGCTTCCGCATGCCGCAGCGCCGACGGCCAGTACGCCGGCGAGCGCGAGGGCCAGCAGATTGCGTGACCTCACAGAGATCTCCTTCGATCGTGGACTCATGCGGTGCCACGCTGTCACGGCGTGCTCCGCAGTCTGTTATCGAGTTGTGGCGTCGGTGTGAAAACCATGTGAAGGCTCCGCCGCGAAGCGGTATCCGAAGCCGACGTGGGTATGGATGAAGCGCGCCTCTGGGAGCACGCGCTCGAGCTTGAACCGCACCTTGTGGACATACACGTCCACCGAGCGGTCGCCGGTGCGCAGGGGGTGGTCCCAGACGACGCTCGAGAGCTCCTCGCGCGAGACGATCCGGGGAGCGCGGCGAGCAAGCGCGAGCAGGACGCCGTACTCGCGCACGCTGAGGTTGAGCGGCCGGCCGGCCGCGAGGACGAGCGCGTCGTCGGGGCGGATCTCGAGCTCGCCCGCCCGGATGACCTCATCGCTGCGCGCTGCCTCCATCGGTGCCGTACAGCGTCGCGCGCCGCGCCGGGTCCGCCCGTTACCCACCCGTGAAATGGATGTGAAAGCCTGGTGAAACCGCCGACATCGCGCTCTATGACCGGATGCGCCTGGCTAGGCTGAGAGGGCGATGCCGCTACTCCGACGTCGAGTGGACGAGGGCCTCCTCGAGCTGTTCGAGGAGTCGGGGCGCAACGTGCAGCGGGCGAGCCTGCTGCTGCGCGACATGCTCTCCGACTTCCCCGAACGCGCCCCGCTCGCGCGCGACCTGCTCCTGTGCGAGCAGGAGGGCGACCGCATCGCCCACGACATCATCCACCGGCTCAACGGCGAGGGACCGCGGCGTGGCCGCCCTCCCTTCGAGTCGGCCGACGTCTACGAGCTGACGCGGACGCTCGACGACATCGTCGACTTCGCCGAGCAGACCGGCGACGCGCTCGGCCTGTACGGCGTCGAGGCGCCGATGGAGCAGGCCGTGGCGCTGTCCGAGGTGCTCGTCGGGGCCAGCGAGGAGGTGGCGCACGCGCTGCGCGGCCTGCGCACGGGAGCCGACTTCGCGCCCCAACTCGTCGAGATCCACCGGCTCGAGAACGAGGGCGACCGGCTGCACCGCGACGGTGTGGCGTCGCTGTTCGCCACCGGCGTCGACCCGATGATCGTGATCCGCTGGAAGGACATCTTCGAGTCGCTCGAAGCCGCCGTCGACGCGTGCGAAACGGTGGCCCACGTGCTCGAGGGCATCGCGCTCAAGCGCCGGCGCTCCTAGCCGACTGACGGTTGAGGGTGACCGCGAACGACCTGGTAGGCCAGCGCGCCGAGCGCCGCGCCGGCGAGCGGGCCGAGCACGTACACCCAGAAGTCATGCCATTCGCCGGAGACCAGAGCGGGACCGAAGGAGCGGGCGGGGTTCATGGAGGCGCCGGTCACGGGCCCGCCGAACAGCGCGTCGAGCCCGACCGCGCCGCCGATAGCGATGGCCGCGCCGGCGCCGACCGCGCGGGTGTCGGTGGCCACGGCCATGATCACGAACATGAGGATCGCGGTGAGCACGACCTCGTAGAGGAATGCGCTGCCCGCGGAGACCGCCGGGATCGTCGCTCCGAGATGGGCGGGCTTGTCCGTCCACACACCCCAGAGCACCAGCGCCGCGGCGCTCGCGCCGGCGAGCTGTGCCGCGACGTACGCCATGGCCTCGCGCGCGGGGAAATGGCGGGTCAGCGTGAACGCAATGGTGACCGACGGGTTGATGTGGGCGCCCGACAGGTGACCCGTGGCATAGACCATGACCATGATCACCAGGCCGAAGACGAGGCTGATCCCGACCGTGCCGAGCGGGCCGCCGTAGTGGGTGTTGGCGACGATCGCCCCGCACCCGGCGAACACGAGCGCGAAGGCCGCGAGGCCCTCGGCCGCCGCGCGCCGCGGGAGGTCTGGACGATCGCCGGTCACGGTGCCTCACGCGGCGGCGAGCAGCATCTCCCCGTACTCGCCGGGCAGCCCGGCCGCCGCCACCTCACGGGCCACCGCCTCGGCGTCGTATCCCGCGCGCTCGATCCGGGCGTGCACCTCTCCGTCCCCGTCCGAGACGAGCACGGCAAACGCGGCGCGCGGGTCGCCGTCCTTCGGCTTGCCCACCGAGCCGCAGTTGACGAACTGGACGCCGCCGTACTCGTGGATCCACGGCTTGTGTGTGTGGCCGAAGACGAGTACGTCGCATTCGGCCGCAGCGGCCAACCGCTCGTAGAGCCGCGCGGGCTTGTCCTCGAACAGGTACTCGTTGACCTTGCGCGGCGAGCCGTGCACGAGCCGGACGCGCCGAGATCCCAGCCTCAAGCTCAGGTCGAAGGGCAGGTCGCGCATGAAGGCCTTCGCGACGCGATTTGTGTGCTCGAGCGTCCAGGCCACCGAGCGCTGCCCGAGCGCGCGGTCCTCGGGCGTCACGTATGCGCAGCCGCAGTCCTCGAGGTCGCGGGCGATGGCGTAGTCGTAGTTGCCGTAGATCGTCGGGATCGCGCGCTCCTCGATGAGCGCGCAGACCTCGTTCGGGTGCGGCCCGTAGCCGACGAGGTCGCCTCCGCAGTACACCGCGTCGACCTCCAGTCGCTCGATCTCGCGCAGGCTGGCCTGCAACGCGGGGAGATTGCCGTGGATGTCGGTGATGACGGCGATGGCCTCCACGCGTCCATCCTATCCATCGACGAACATCACCTCAATCGATATTCATCGATACGTAGATGCGCCCAGGGGCGCCCCGGCCGGGCCGGGCATTTCATCCCGCGTTCATTGTGTGCTGAGGATTGGTCGATAACCAGGAGGAAACGCAGAGCGCACTCTGAACAGGCACGACCATGGCGTCCAACGAAAACCCCAGGCCGCTCCCGGCACCCGTATTCTGATGGCAGTGCGGGAAGCTGATCGCGACCACCGCGCGCGGCGCGGAAACGCCCGCCGGCTGATCGTGCGCCTGGCGGCGGCCGGACTCGTCGCCGGTGCGTTCGGACAGTCGTTGGCGCCCGGGCTCGCGCAGGACACCACGCCGACCTCCTCGACGGCGAGCGATCCCGCTCCGACGACGCCGGCGAGCACGCTCGGGACGACCACCCCGACCACCGGCACGACCCAGACGACCGGCGACCCGGGCACCTACACGGGCGACCCGGGAACCACGATGACGGTGCCCGCGCCGCCACCGCCGCCCAAGCCCAAGCCCAAGGCAAAGAACCCCGCAAAGCCCCCCGCCCGCTGCGTCACGGGCACGACGCGCACGACGCGCAAGCCCGTGGCGATCCGCGCGGCACGGGAGAACGCGGTGGGTCAGCCGCGGCCGCCCGCGCCCCCCGTGCCCCCGCGCTGTAAGACCGCCACTCACCCCAAGCCCAAGGTCGTGCCCCCGAAGGCCAAGCCGAACGCCAACGGCACGCCCTCGCCGAGCAACCCGACGTTCTCGCTCGCCCAGCCCGGCGCCGCCCAGGTCGGGGTGCCGAATTTCTTCATCGAGAAGTTCCGGATCCCGCCGTTCCTGCTGCCGATCTACCAGGCCGCGGGCACCGAGTACGGGATCCCGTGGCAGGTCCTGGCGGCAATCAACGAGATCGAGACGGACTATGGGCGCAACCTCAGCGTCTCGAGCGCCGGGGCGCTGGGCTGGATGCAGTTCATCCCCTCCTCCTGGCGCACCTATGGCGTCGACGCCAACGGCGACGGCAAGAAGGACCCCTACAACCCGGTCGACGCGATCTTCGCCGCCGGGCGCTACCTCCGGGCCGCCGGCGGCGACAAGAACATCAACCAGGCGATCTTCGCCTACAACCACGCCGACTGGTACGTCCAGTCAGTGATGCTGCGCGCCAAGCTCATCGGCGGCATGCCCGCCGACCTCGTCGGCTCCCTCACCGGCCTCACCGAAG
>JAWVFS010000086.1:0-4328 GCA_033855795.1 Solirubrobacteraceae bacterium
CGTGCGGCGTCCGGCGAGCAGCTCGAGCAGCTCGGCGCCGACCAGGTCCCGCCGCCAGCCCTCCAGCACCCGCACGTGAGCCTCCTCGCCGCGGCGCGCGGCCTCGACGGCGCGCACCACCTCGGCCTGCGTGGCGATCAGCTCCGCCCCGACGCCGGTCTGCAGCGAGGCCTGGCGCACGAGCGCCTGCCCCAGCGCCACGAGCGGCGCGTCCTCGGGCGCGGTGCGCGGCGGCTCGGGGGGCGCCGGGGGTGGCTCGCGCTCGGTCCCGCGCTCGATGGCGTCGAGCAGCTCCTTTCCGCGGCGCTCGCGTGTGGCCACGGGCAGGCCGCGGGTTTGCGCCAGCGCGTCGCGGCTCGAGGGCCGGCGCCGGGCCAGTTCGGTCAGCACGTGGTCGGGAAGGATCGAGGGCACGCTGCGGTCCAGCCGCGCGGCGACCTGCTCGCGCCACTCCACGAGCTCGATGGCGACTGCGCGATCGCGTGCGCGCAGGCGCGCGACCTTCGGCAGGCGCGCGAAGATCGCCGGCGGGTCGCGC
The DNA here is from genome assembly GCA_033855795.1 of Solirubrobacteraceae bacterium. Lineage (GTDB taxonomy): Bacteria > Actinomycetota > Thermoleophilia > Solirubrobacterales > Solirubrobacteraceae > JALYZC01. Next base: position 539 of record JAWVFS010000086.1, read on the forward strand.
TCGTCGCTGGACCCCGCCACCACGCGGGATTCCTCGCGCGCCCACTCCAGCCGCCCGGCCGCGGTGAGCTGCTCCACGAGGGCGTCGCCGAGCGCGAGCAGGTGGGCGGCGTCGGCCCGCGCGTACTCGAGCTGCTGGTCGGTCAGCGGGCGGCGGTCCCAGTGCGTGAAGGCCTCACCGCCTGCGGGCTCGACGCCGAGCACCTTGCGCACGAGTGAGCCGTAGCCCTCCTGCACGCCATACCCCAGGAATCCCGCCGCGACCTGCGTGTCGAACACGTTCTGGATGTCGGTCTGCCACGTGCGCTTGAGGATGGCGACGTCCTGACGACCGGCGTGTACGACGACCTCGATCGCGGGGTCGGCCAGGACGCCGGCGAGGGGACGGGCGTCGATCTCGCCCTCGATCGGGTCGAGGATCTCCGTGCGCACGCCGCCGGGCGCGTCCGGGTCGGCGACCGCGAGCTGCGCCAGGCAGAGCATCGCCTGATAGCGGCGCTCGGACATGAACTCGGTATCGATGGCCAGGCGGCCGGCGTCAGCCGCGTGCCCTGCCAGCTCGGCGGTCATGCCGTCGAATCTATTGGTTGAGCGGCGTCATGCGCGCCGCGCGACTACCCTCCATCGGCACATGCGCCAGCAGGAAGCCGAGCAGGAAGCGGCGCGGCGCAACGCCGAGGACGAACGCCGCCATCGCTTCCTCTTCTATGCCCTCGACCACAGCGCCGGGATGGGCGACGACGCCTGGGAGGTCGAGATGCGCCTGCGCACCGCCGAGGAGGGGGCGCTGCCCGCCCCGCTGACCGTGGCCGCCGCGGCCCCGGCCGAGCGGATCGAGGAGGCGCCGCCGGTCGAGGAGGCCTCGGCGCCGGCCGATTCCCTGCCGGCGACCGAGGCGTTCGACGCGCTGGACCCCACGGGCCCGGCCGAGCTCATCGAGCCGCTCGACCCGGCGGACGACGAGCCACCGGCCGTCCGCGCCACCGAGATCGACGCGGCTCCGCCGCCGCGGTCGCGCCGCCGTCCGCGCCTGATCCAGGTCTGGGGCGCGTTCGTGATCCTCGTCGGCCTGGTGTTCGTCGGCGCGACGCTGCTTCTGGCGGTCGTGCTGCGCGACTACACGCACTTCGGCGTGATCCCCACGTCGATCGGCATCGGCCTCGGGCTCATGGCCGTGTGGCTCGGGGTGGCGCTGTCCCGCACGGGGTAGCCTGCGCGCCGATGCGCGCGCTGGCCCTCTCGGACACGCACTTCGGCGCCTGGACCGGCGACGATCTCCTGTCGCACCCGTTCGCGCTCGAACGGCTCGCGCCGCATCTCGACGACATCGACGAGCTGATCCTGCTCGGCGACCTGTTCGACTTCCTCTTCTCCACCGTCGAGCACGCCGTCGCACAGGCGCAGGGCTTCCTCGACCTGGTCGCCGATCGCCTGCGGGGCAAGCGGGTGGTGTTCCTCGCCGGCAACCACGACCACCACACCATGGTGCGCGAGTTGGAGGAGAGCGTGCGACTGCGGATCGCCGACGGTGTCGACGCGGAGACGGCCGGGCGCCAGGCGCGCGAGGACGACTGGCTGCGGCGCTACCTCGAGCGCCGGATGCCGGGCGTCGAGGTGGAGATCGCCTACCCGACCTACTGGGTCGGGCGCGTGCTGCTCTTCCACGGCCATTACCTCGACGCCCACATGGAGGGCTCGCTGTCCAACCGGATGCTCACGCGGACGATCTGGAAGGTCGCCGGTGGGCGGCCCGCGGACCGGCTCACGATCGAGGACTACGAGTCCGTGATCGTCCCGCTCACCGAGCTCCTCTACGCCGTGGCGCAGCTCCCGCACGGCACCGCCGCCCAGCACAGCGTCTACGACCAGATCGGCCGGCTCGGGCGGCTGCTCGCGATCCCCGGCGCCCCGGCTCGCGGCGCGAAGAGGGCGGCGGGCTGGGCGGCGGACGGCCTGCGCGCGCTCCGCGACCGCGGCGAGCGCCACGCGGCCGCCGGCGTCGACGCGCGGGACGTGATGACCGACGCGGCCGGTGCACCGATCCTCCTCGCCGAGAGCGAGGTGGGTGCCCGCCCCGCCCGCACGGGCCCGGGTGCGCTGGACGGCGGCCCGCCCGGCACGGGCGCCGGGATGAGCGTCGTGCTGCCCGGCACGCCGGGCGGGCCGACCGCGCCCGCCGTCGCCGCCATGGGCCAGGTGGTTCGCAACCTGGGCTGGAACCAGGAGACCGACATGATGGTGTTCGCGCACACCCACCAGCCGCTCGCCCGCGTGGTGGCGCCGGGAACGCCCGGCAAGGTGCGCTTCTGGAACACGGGCTCGTGGATCTACGAGCCGAGTCTGGGCTCGAGCCAGTCCTATCTGTCCTACCTGCGCCACGGCTGGCCGGGCACGGGCGTGCTGATCGACACCGACCGCGACGAGCCCGAGCTCGTGAGCATGCTGGCCGACCTCAACCCGCTCGAGCGGGCGCGGGCGGGGGGCGATCGCGGCCGCGCCTACCGCGAGGCCGAACGCTCGAAGGGCACGATTCCCTCCCTCGAGGAAGTCGACGACGACGGTCGGGACTAGACATTCGGCCGACGAGCGGCTTGACAGCGTTCGTGAGCCGTTATCGTCCCAGCCGCGATGGCACTTCTCGAGCTGACGGTTGAGCAGGACGACCGTGGGACCGTGCGAGTCGCGCTGACCGGGGAGCTGGACATCTCCAGTGCCCCACAGCTCGACGATGAGCTGGCGAAGGTCGAGGCGGCCGGTCCGCCGGTGATCGTGCTCGACCTGCGAGCCCTCGAGTTCATGGACTCGACGGGCCTGCGGACCGTGGTCACCGCGGACGCCCGGGCGCGCGACCAGGGCCGGCGCCTGGCGATCGTGCGCGGCCCCGACGCCGTCCATCGCGTCTTCAGCGTCACCCGCCTCGACGAGCGCCTCGAGATCATCGACGACCCGGCGGCCGTCGGCGCGTAGTCCTCTACGAGGCCGCGCGCCGCGTGCGGCGGCGCGTTGGCGTCCCGAACACGTGGTCCCAGAAGGGGGCGCTAACCCCGAAGCCGCGCGTGTGGTCCTGGAAGTGGTGGCGCATGTGCAGCTCGCGCAGCTTGCGGCCCGCCCACGTGCGTGGTCGGTGATGGTGCACGTGGTAATGCATCATGTCGTAGAAGAGGTAGCCGGCGAAGAAGCCGGTCGCGATCGGGAACGCGGCGGGGGTCCCGACGACGAGGACGAAGAGGCCGAAGAACACGGCCGCGAGCGGGATCGACAACGACGGCGGCATGACGAGCCGCATCGGATCGTTGGGGTGGTCGTGGTGGACGCCGTGGATGATCCAGTGCAGTCGCGCGCCCACGCGCCCCTCGGGTTCGAAATGGAACACCAGGCGGTGCAGCCAGTACTCGGTCAGCGTCCAGAAGAGGTACCCGCCGGCGATCAGGGCGATCGTCTCCGGCACCGCCATGCGGGCGAAGCCGGCCCACCCGAAGACCACGATCGCGGGCACGAAGATGAACAGCGGCACCGATGGATGGACGCGCGAGACCTTGTCCAAAAGCTTGGACTCGAACATGCGCGGGGAGGCCCGTAGGACCTCCTCGCGAGGCGCTCCGGCGAGGTCCTCGATTTGCGGATAGGCCACGGCAACAGCATAACCCGACGACCGGCCCCGGTCACGCGGGCGGTCAGCGTGCGTCGGTGAGGCGCAGCCGCAGCTGCTCGCCGCCGTCGACCGTGGCGACGTCCACGTCGTCGGCGAGCTGGGCGAGCACGGCGGGCATGCCGCCCAGCGCCGATGCGTT
>JAWVFS010000087.1:0-7739 GCA_033855795.1 Solirubrobacteraceae bacterium
AGATCAAGGCGATCCAGGCGAAGTACAAGGACGACAAGCAGCGTCAGAACCAGGAGATGATGAAGTTCTACCAGGAGAACAAGGTCAATCCCCTGGGCTCCTGCCTCCCCCTGGTGTTCCAGCTGCCGGTCTTCCTGTCGCTGTTCTACATGCTGCGGACCGACCTGAAGCGGGACATCTGCGGCCAGTACTTCCCACAGTTCGTGGAGACCCACCCCGCGCAGACCCACGGGAAGACGATCACGGACTTCACCTGCCAGCAGATCCACGCCGGCTCGGCGCAGTTCGGCTTCATCCCGGACCTGACGGGCAAGGCCACGGGCGCCGTGCTCGTCGTCCTGATCGTCCTCTACGTCGGCTCGCAGATTGCCTCGACGCTGCTGATGTCGGCGACGGCGGACAAAAACCAGCGCCGCCTGTTCCTGGCGCTGCCGCTGTTCTTCGTCATCTTCATCATCAGCTTCCCGGCCGGCCTGATCGTGTACTGGATCACGACCAACTGCTGGACCATCGGGCAGCAGTACATCGTCAGACGGACCGCGGGGCCGTTGAAGCCCGCGGTGGCCGCGGGCGGCGGAGAGCTGCCGGAAGGAGCCGCGGCGGCCGTGGCCGGAGGCGGCGGTGGGGGAGGTGGCAGCAGCGGCGCCGGCGGCGGCCTCCTGGGCGGCCTGGGAGGCCTGCTCGGCCGCGGCGGCGACGGTGGTGATGGCGATGGAGACGGCAACTCGAAGGGCGCCGCGAAGCCGAAGGCGCCGCCACCGCCCCCGCCGCGCAGGAAGAAGAAGCGCTCCGGGCGGCGCCGCTGATGGCGGCGGAGCCCGCCGAACGGATCGAGGAGCTGCTCGACCGCGTGCTCGACGCCTGCGACCTCGACGGTGAGGTTGAGGTCGAGGAAGACGAGGAGAGGCTCCGCGCGAATGTCGAGGGCGACGACCTGGGACTGCTCATCGGCCGGCACGGCCAGACGATCGACGCGCTCGAGCACCTGGCGGCGCGGATTGCCTTCCACGGCGAGAGTGCCCGCAAGCGGGTGGTGATCGACGCCGCCGGCTACCGCGAGCGGCGCGCGGAGGTCCTCGAGCGCCAGGCGGACCGGGCCGTCGAGGAGGCGGTGCAGTACGCCCGGCCCGTGGCGCTGGATGCCATGGTCGCCTCCGAGCGCCGCGTGGTGCACGAGTACCTGCGCGACCGCCGGGACGTGGAGACCTACAGCGAGGGCGAGGAGCCGGACCGGCACCTGGTCATCGCGCCGGTCGTGCCCGACTGACCGTTTCACGTTTTTCTCTACGGTGAAACAATCTCGGCCGTGCCCGGCGCCGAGCTCTCCTCCTTCGATCGCGGGGTCCTCCTCGGGGTCCTGATCGGGGAGGGCAGCTTCGGCGGCGACGGCAAGCAGCCGCAGGTGACGCTGCGCATGCACGTGCGCCACGAGGCGCTGTTCCACTGGCTCGTCGAGCGCTTCCCGCGCAGCAAGCTGTACGGGCCCTACCACCACGGCAACCGCCACTACTTCCAGTGGATGGTGCGCGGCCGAGCCCTCGTCGAGGATCTCCTGCCCGTGCTGGAGGAGGCCCTGGATTCGACGCTCGACGCCTACGCCGCCGAGCGCCTGGCCGACATGCGCTCCAACTACGCCGAGTACATCGCCCGCATCGAGGCACGCGCCGGGTGAGCGAGCCGCGCGAGCTGGTCGCGCCGCTGGCCGCGCGCTGGAGCCTCGAGCCATCAGCGGCCCACCGCCTGGCGGCGCTGCTCCTGGTGCTCGGGGACGACGCGACCGCGCCGACCGCGGTGCGGGAACCCCGCGAGGCGGCGGATGCCCACCTGGCCGATTCCCTCGTGGCGCTGGAATTGGAGGTGGTGCGCGCGGCGAGCCGAATCGCCGACCTCGGCGCGGGCGCGGGGTTCCCCGGCCTGGCGCTGGCGGTGGCCCTGCCGGAGGCGCGGGTCGCCCTCGTGGAGAGCGCCGCGCGCAAGTGCGCCTTCCTGGAGCGGGCGATCGCGGCAGCCGGCGTGCCCAACGCCGAGGCGGTCCACGCGCGCGCGGAGGCGTGGCCGGACGGGGGCGAGGTGCACGACCTCGTGACGGCCCGCGCGCTCGCCGCGCTGCCTGTGGTGGTCGAGTACGCGGCCCCCCTGCTGGCGGTCGGCGGCACGCTCGTCGCGTGGCGGGGGCGCCGGGACCCGGACGCGGAGGCCGCCGCGGCCCGCGCGGCCGCGGAGGTCGGCCTCGAGCCGGGGGAGGTCCGGCGCGTCGAGCCCTACCCCGCGGCTCGCGACCGCCATTTGCACGTGTTTCGCAAGACCGCGCCGACGCCGCCCCGCTTCCCGCGCCGCCCCGGCATCGCCCGCAAGCGGCCCCTCGGCTGAGCCGGGCACGGATTTCCATAACCATTCGCCGCGATCGCCGCTAGCGTTGGGGCGGATGGGAACGATCTACGCGGTGGCCAACCAGAAGGGCGGAGTGGGGAAGACCACCACCGCCGTCAACCTGGCCGCGTGCGTCGCCGAGGCGGGCTACGGCGCCCTGATCGTCGACATCGACCCGCAGTGCAACGCGACGGTCGGGCTGGGACTGGCGAAGGATCTGGAGCCGACGGTCTACGACGTGCTCGCCGGGAACGCCACGGCGCACGACGCGATCCGGCCGAGCGACGTGGAGCGCCTCGACGTGCTCCCGTCGACCTCCGATCTCGCCGGTGCGAACGTCGAACTGCCCACCCTCGACGGCTGGGAGGTACGTCTGCGGGACGCGCTGGCTCCGCTGCGGGACGAGTACGCCTTCACGCTGCTGGACTGCCCGCCCTCGCTCGGCCCCCTGACCGTCGATGCGCTCGCCGCGGCCGATCGGCTGATCGTCCCGGTCCAGACCGAGTACTACGCCCTCGAGGGCGTGGCCGACCTGCTCGAGACAGTGGGGATGATCCAGCGCGAGCTCAATCCGCGGCTGACCATCGCGGGCATGCTGCTGACGATGCACGACGGGCGCACGCGCCTGTCCCGGGACGTCGAGCGCGACCTGCGCGAGCACTTCCCCAAGCTGGTCTTCGACACCGTCATCCCCCGCAACGTTCGGATCAGCGAGGCGCCGAGCTTCGGCCGCCCCGTGATCCACCACGATCCCCACAGCGCCGGCGCCGGCGCCTACTTCGACCTCGCCAAGGAGGTGGCCGCACGTGGCTGACAAGAACCGCGGAATGGGCAGGGGCCTGGCAGCGATCCTGTCCGTGTCCGATCGAACGCCCGACGAGCAGGAGGAGCTGCGCTCGCTCCCGCTCGACCTGATCTCACCGAGCCCCAGCCAGCCTCGCAAGGCCTTCGACGACGAGGCGCTCCAGGGCCTCGCGGAGTCCCTGTCGGCGCGCGGCGTGCTGCAGCCGGTCCTCGTGCGGCCCGTGGCCGGCGGCACCTATGAGCTGATCGCCGGCGAGCGCCGCTGGCGGGCGGCCAGGCTCGCCGGCCTCGACGCGATCCCGGCGATCGTGCGCGACCGCGACGACGCCGACGCGCTCGAGCTCGCACTGATCGAGAACATGGCGCGCGAGGACCTCAACGTCCTCGAGCAGGCGCGCGCCTGCGCGGCGCTGGTCGAGGAGCTCGGCCTCACGAGGGAGGACGTGGGCCGCCGGGTCGGGCGCAGTCGCGTGGCCGTCTCCAACCTGCTGCGGCTGCTCGACCTTCCCGACGAGGCGCTCGATCTGCTGGAAACCGGAGCGTTGACGGAGGGCCATGGCCGCGCGCTGCTCCTCCAAGACGACCACGCCGAACGCAGGCGCCTCGCGCGCGAGGCGGCGGAGCGCGGCTGGTCGGTGCGCGAGACCGAGTCGCGCGCCCGCGGCGGTCGGCCGGCAAAGTCCCGCGCCGGCCGCGGGAAGGTCGTCATGCACCCCGACCAGGAGGCGGCCCTCGAGGGCCTCGGGGAGGCGCTCACCGAGGCGCTCGGCGTGCCGGTCAAGATCGCTCCGCGGGGGGCGGGCTGTCGCATCGAGATGGCCTTCTCAAACCTCGGCGAGGCGCGCGAGCTCGTCGAGCGGTTGGAGCGCCGTCGGGCCGCCTGAGAGCCCCGCGCGTGAGCGCTAGACTCGCCGGCCGAAGGGCGATTAGCTCAGCCGGTTAGAGCGCTTCTCTGATAAGGAAGAGGTCCCAGGTTCGAGTCCTGGATCGCCCATGCGGGGAAGGGCGCCGGCACATCGCTGCGCGATACTGGGCGGCGATGGCCAGCGATCAGATTGTGCGCAAGCCGCTGCGCGTGGGTGAGCGGTCGCGGCGGACGCTGGATGAGCGGCTTTCGCTGCGCTTCCCTTGGCTGGCCGCTGCGTCGTTTCGCCTGATGGGCAGGCTTCCGCCCCGTTCGCGTCTTCGCCAGGCGGCCCTGTGGCGCGCCATGCGCCTCGCGGTGGAGGCGTACAACCGCCGCGATCTGGAAGTGGTCGCGATCGGCTTCCCGCCGGAGTTGGAGTACTACCCGTACCGGGAGTTCGTCGAGGCGGGGCTTGCGGAGCCCTGTTACCACGGACCGGCGGGCTACCGCACCTACATCGAGGGCACGTACGAGGTCTGGGGCGCCGACGTCCGCCTGGAGCCGACGGAACTCATCGACCTCGGCGATCGGATCGTGATGCTCGCCGACATGCCGATGCGGGCTCAGGCCAGCGGTGTTCCGCTGGGCGAGACCTACGCGTGCGTGTCGACGCTGAAGGACGGCAGGGTGATCCGCCAGCACGACTTCCTGGACCAGGCCGAAGCCCTCGAAGCCGTCGGGCTAAGCGGCTGACGCGCCCGAGCAGTCGTAGAGGCTCTGCGGCGGACCGTGGCCTGCACCGCCGTAGCTCACGGGGCGGCAATTCGCCGTCACCCACCGCTGCCTGGCCTGCACGCCGGCGCGGTCCCGCCGGGATCCACCGCCCCCCGGCGGGCCGCCGGCCGCGATGAGGTTGCCCAGGCCGCCGAGCAGCACGTAGCGGACCTGGCCGCTGCGCACGAGTCCGCGCAGCTCGGACGCCGACGGCGCCGGGTCCCCGCCCATGAACCCGCCCATGGTGATCACGGGCTGACGGGTGGAGAGCGCGATCGGAGCGGCGCTCAGCGAGCCCTCGGCGGCGACGAGGTACCGGGCGCCGCCGCGGTGGGCGACGAGGTAGGAGTTAAGTCGCTTGTCGGTGCTGCCGGGCCCCTTTCCACCGAGGATCGCCGCCAGCCCGGCGGGCGGACCGCCGCGGGCACCCGCCCCACCGAGGATCGCCGCCAGCCCCGCGGGCGGACCGCCACCGCCCAAGGCAGTCGCGAGGCCTGCGGCCGCTGTCGCGGGGCCGGCGTTGGGAGGTCCCCCGCCGCCGTAGTGCCGATCGACGGTGGCGATCGAGTATGCCGCGGGTCCGGCGAGGACGGCGGCCGCGCCGCCGGCGATCGCGACGAACGCGAGCCGGCGCCCAGATCGCGGTGCCAGCCGCCAGACCAGAACCGCGAGGGCGGCGACGATCCCGACCAGGAGCACCGTCCAGCGCACCCACGGGGCGAAGGACGGGGTGCGGTCGAGCAGCGCGAAGGCCAGCACGCCGCTGCCCGCCAGGCTCGCGGCCAGTAGCCCAACCGCCCAGCCGTGCGTGCTCGAGCGGTCCCAGAGCGCCACTAGGCCCCCGGCCGCCAGCGCGGCGACGGCGGGCGCGAGCGCGCTCATGTAATAGGGGTGCAGCACGGTCAGCGAGGAGAAGACAACCGCGGTTACGAGCGCCCACGTCCCCCACAGCACATAGGAGGCGCGCGCCGGGTCGGTCCGCGGCGCACGGCGCTGCAGCCACAGGCCGACGAGGAGCCCGACCGCCGCGAGCGGGAGGAGCCAGGCGATCTGGCCCCCGATCTGCTCGTTGAAGAGCCGCAGCACGCCCGTGTTGCCGCCGAACCCCCCGGCGCCGGGTCCGGCCCCGCCGCTCGCACGGTCGAGGCCGTTGGCGTTGACGATCAGATCCCACCACGAGTTGCTCGTGGTGTCGGCCACCCACGGCCGCTGGGAGGCCGGGACGAGCGACATGGGTACGACCCACGCTGCGCTGACCGCCAGCATCGCCGCAGCGCCGGCCGCGAGCTGGGCGAGCCGGCGCCGCACGGAGCCCGGCGCCGCGACGAGGAACGTGAGCGCGAGCGCGGGGACGACGAGGTAGGCCTGGAGCATCTTCGTGTTGAAGGCCAATCCGACGAGCACGCCGCAGAGCACGATGTGACGCGTCCGCCCCGACTCGACCGCGCGCACCGCGGCCCACGCCGAGCAGACGAGGAGGAGCACGAGGAGGGCATCCGGGTTGTTGAACCTCGCCATCAGCACGGCGACGGGCGACAGTGCGAGCATCAACGCGGCGATGATCGCGGCGCGCGGACCGAGCGTCCGCTTGACCACGTTGTGCAGCACCAGCACGGAGGCGACGCCGCACAGCGCGTTGGGGAGCAGCATGCTCAGGCTGCTGAAGCCGAACACGCGGCCCGAGAGGGCCATCATCCAGATGGCCAGGGGCGTCTTGTCGAAGCCGACGTAGCCGCTGACGTCGAGGGCGCCGCCGAAGAACGCGGACCAGCTCTGCGTGCCCGCCGAAACGGCCTCCGCGTAGTACGGGTTGCCGTAGCCGTTCGACGTCAGGCTCCAGCACATCAGGAGTCCGGCGAGCGCGCCGACCCCAAGCAGCGCCGGCCGCGACCAGGCCGGCTCCGCCGGGTCGCCGCGCACCAGCCGCCGCGCGCGGGCTGCAAGCGCGCGACCGGGACGCGCCGCGGAGGGAAGTGTGAGTTCTCCGGCGGCGCTCATCGCGGGGCAGTCTCTGAGCCGTCCACTAATCCCCGCTTCCGAGCACGTAAGACCCTCGTAAGAGTGGACCAGGGCGGGTCCGCGTCAGGGTTGGTGGATGCACTGCTGTGTGGCCGGCTGGGGGATCGTGGCCGTGAACGGAAGCGGCACGCCGACCTGCTGCCCGCCGATGAACCACCGCGCGACGTAGGTGCCCGGGCCCTCGAACTGGGCGCACACCAATGCTGCGATGCGGACACCGTTCGCGTTCGGCGCCCCGAGGGGGAACTCCCCGCAGCGGTTTGCTCCGCTCGGGGTGGCGACGCAGACCTGGTACGTCTGGGCTGTGCTGTGCGTGCCCAGTCCGAAGGCGAAGATACCGTCGCCCGGCTGCGAGAGAACCCCAATGCAGTAGTCGGGCCCCTTGAAGGCCGACCCCGGCGGGAAGCAGTAGAAGATCGCGCTCTGGCCCGGGTTGAGGGTGAACCCCTGTCCCGCTCCCGTTGCGGCGTCCACGACTCCACTGTGGTCCGTGACATTCGTGCCGTCGCAGGTGTCCTCGGTCAGCCACACGGTCCCGCGGACGGTCGCCGCGGAGTATCTGCCCCGCGTTCGAAATCGCCCGCGAGCGTGGCCGCGCAGGCTACGGATGACCCGAGAGCTGAGGCTCTGGTGAGCGCCGGCGCGAAGTGGTCGAGCCGCTCCCGTGCCGCACGGGTTTGCGCGGCCGCCGACGAGGCTCAGGTCGGTCAGGCCCGGCGGCGTCCGCTCCTGGGTGACCACGAAGGCGCCGCCGTCGAACAGGCCGGACTGGGTGCTTCCGCGGGTGTCGCTGGCGGTGATGAGCCTCACGCGCCCGCGCGTCGAATCCACGGTCGAACCCACCGGGATCCGGCCGGCGCGCCGGAGCACGACGAAGCGGCGCGCTCCCCTGGATCGCACACGCACCTCGCCGGCCATCGGAACC
>JAWVFS010000088.1:0-4949 GCA_033855795.1 Solirubrobacteraceae bacterium
TCGGCCGTGGTAACCCACGGGCCCCAGGGGCAGAACGAGTCGGCGCCCTTGGCCCGGGTCCATTGCAGCTCGCGCTTCTGGAGGTCGCGCGCGCTGACGTCGTCGGCGACGGCGTAGCCCGCGACCGCGCCGCCCGATCCGATCACCGCGGTTAGCTCGCCCTCGTAGTCGAGGCGGCGCACGACGGCGGGGCAGCGCACCGGGCCGCCGGGCGGCGCGACCGAGTTGCGCACCTTCACGAACACAATCGGGCTCTCGGGGGGCTCGCCCCCGGTCTCCGACGCGTGGGCCGCGTAGTTGAGGCCGATGGCGTAGATCGCTCCGGGGTCCGGGACCGGCGCGAGCAGCCTGACCTCCTCCAACGGGAACGGTTCGTCGTCGGCCGTGGCATCGGCGCCGGTGGCCAGCAATTCGCGCACGCTGGTGCCCTCTGGGAAGGACACCATCTCCCGCCCGCGTACCTCCCCCGCCCGAGCGATATCGGACTCCGGCGGCAAGAACGTGGCGAGTTTCACCGGCGCGAGCCTAACCGGCGTCGCGTTATGAGACCCGATCCCGGGGCCACCGACCCGCCATCGGTCACCGTCGAACCGCCGGCACGCCCGCCTATCATGCCCCGGATGCGAACGACGATCCTCCGCGCGCCGCCCACGCGCGCCGGCGCACTGGCGCTGGCGCTGGCGCTCGTCGTCGCCGGCTGCGGCGGCTCGAGCTCCGACAGCGCCAAGACCAACACGATCCAGACCACCCCCACTCAGACGGTTCCGACGACCACCACGACGGCTCCGACGACCTCGACGTCGTCGGGCGGCGGCTCGACCGACACGACGCCGACGACGCCCCCGGACACGAGCACGGGCACCGGTGGCACCCCGAGCGGCGGCAGCAGCGGCGGCACAGGCGGCAACAGCAGCGGCGGGGTGTATCCCGGCCAGCAGCCGGCCAACCCCAATCAGTCGCCGGGCGAGCGGTACCGGCAGTACTGCGCGGCGCATCCGTCGTCGTGCGGCGATTGACCCGGGATCCGGCACCACAACCTTCCAGCCGTTAGGGTGTTTCACGCCAAGGGAGGCGCCTCGTCCACGTGAGGAGAACGTCGTATGCGTCGTAGAGCCGCCGTCGTCGGGTCCGCCCTGGCCATCGTCTTGGCCGTGCCCACCAGCGCCCAGGCCGCAAGGGGCTTCTCGTACGGCGTGTCCGCCGCCGAGGTCACGAGCTCCTCGGCAATTCTGTGGGCGCATGCCACGTCGGCGGGCCGATACGTCGCCCTCATCGCGCGCGACAGCCGCTTCCGGCACCTCCTGGCGACCGCCACCCCGAGCGCGCGTCCCACGAGCGACAACACGATGCAGGTGACGGTGCGCGGCCTGCAGCCCGGGACGAGGTTCTTCTACCGCTTCCAGGGCACCCGCGGACGGCGCAGCGATACCGGCACGTTCCGGACCGCGCCCGCCGCCAACGCGAACGCGACGATCCGCTTCGCCTGGTCGGGCGACGCCGACGCCCAGCGGGCCCAGGGGCAGACCCAGCCCTTCTACAACTCCCAGGGCGACCGTAACTTCGCCGTCTACGGCGCGATGGCGCGCGAGGGCAACAACTTCAACCTCAACTTCGGAGACACGATCTACTCCGATAGCGAGGTCGGCTCAACGGTGGTCAACGGCTCGTTCGTGGCCACGTCCCCCGCCGCGCTCACCGTGTCCGCCAAGTGGGCGAAGTACCGCCAGAACCTCGCGCTGCCCAACCTTCAGCGCGTGCGGGATGGTGCCGCGATCTACAACCACTGGGACGACCACGAGTTCCTCAACGACTTCGCACGTTCGGAGGTCCTGCGCGGCGCCAACGCGAGCGGGATGCAGGTGCCTGTGCCCGGCAGCGCGGTCTACGGACCCGGCGTCGCGGCGTTCCGGAACTACAACCCGGTGACCTACACCTCGCGCGACGGCATCTATCGCTCGTTCCGCTGGGGAAAGAACCTCGAGCTGTTCATGCTCGACGAACGCTCATTCCGCAGCGCGAAGGCCGGCAGCCCGTCGGTGCACACGTGTGACAACCCCGACACGAACGCGCCGGACCTCGCCCCGACCGCGCCTCAGAACGTCCGGAACATCTTCGCCGCGATCACGCCCTCGCTGTCCCGGCCCGTTAGCCAGGCGTGCCTGAACGCGATCAACGACCCGAACCGGACGATGCTCGGCCGGAACCAGCTGGCGAGGTTCAAGGCGGCGATCAAGCGGTCGACCGCCACGTTCAAGGTGATCATGAACGAGGTCCCGATCCAGCAGTTCTTCGCGCTGCCCTACGATCGCTGGGAGGGCTACGCGGCCGAGCGGGCCAACCTGCTCACATTCCTCAAGAACAACGTCAAGAACACGATGTTCCTGACCACGGATGTTCACGCGAACATGGTCAACGACGCCCGCTTCCAGACCTTCCCGTCCCAGGGAGGACCGACCAATTCGGGCATCCTCGACGTCACGACCGGCCCCGTCGCGACGATGACGTTCAAGCGCGAGCTCGACGGGGCGACCCAAAACCCCAACGCCGGCTCCCTCGTGGACTCGCTGTTCTTCGGGCACCAGCCCACGGACCCCGGCATTCCCGGTCCTGGCATGCAGTGCTCGGTCATCAACACCTTCAGCTACGGCGAGGTCACCGTGACGAGTCGCCGGCTGACGGTGCGGCTCAAGGACCAGAACCGTCGACCCATCGTCGAGGAGGAGGGGTCCCACCCCGCCTGCCCGGCGATCGTCCTGAACAAGCGGTAGCCAGCTGAGCACCTACGAGCGCCTCGCGGACCTCCCGCTCGTCGTCGAGTCCTACTCGCTCGACGGGCTGGTCCGCGACGTCTCGTCGGACTTCACCCGCAAGTCGACGGTCATCCGCCTGCGCGGCGGCGGCGAGGAGGGCGTGGGCGAGGACGTCGTCTACGACGCCGTGGACCACGAGATCCTCCAGGCCGCAGGGCCGGTGCAGCCGCTCGCGGGCGAGCACACGATCGCCTCGTTCGGCGAGCTGGTGGCGTCGCTCGATCTGTTCGCAGAGGAGCCCCAGCGGGAGGTCTCGCGCCTGTACCGCCGTTGGGCGTTCGACAGCGCGGCGCTCGACCTGGCCCTGCGCCAGGCGGACCGCTCTCTGCACGACGCGCTCGGCCGCGACCCCCTGCCCCTGACGTTCGTGGTCTCGCTGCGCCTCGGTGAGCCGGCCACGATCGAGCCGCTGCGCCGCCGCCTCGACCCCTATCCGACGCTGCGCTTCAAGCTCGACCCGACCTCCTCGTGGGACGACGCGCTGATCGCCGAGCTGCGCGCGACGGGCGCGGTGGACTCGGTGGATTTCAAGGGCCTGTACAAGGGCACGGTTGTCGACCAGGAGCCCGATCCCGACCTCTACGCCCGGGTCATCGAGGCGTTCCCGGACGCGTGGATCGAGGACCCCGCGCTGACGCCGGAGATCGACGAGCTGCTCGAGCCCCACCGCGACCGCATCACCTGGGACGCGCCGATCCACTCGATCGCCGATATCGAGGCGCTCTCGTTTGCCCCGCAGATGGTCAACCTCAAGCCCTCGCGGCTGGGCGGCCTGCGATCCCTTTGCGATGCCTACGACTACTGCGCCGACCACGGCATCGGCGCCTACGGCGGCGGGCAGTTCGAGCTCGGGCCGGGCCGCGGCCAGATCCAGTACCTGGCCGCGCTATTCCACGCCGACACGCCGAACGACGTGGCGCCGGGCGGCTACAACGAGCCCGAGCCGCCGGCCGGCCTGCCGGCCAGTCCGATGACCCCGGCACCCAGCCCGACCGGGTTTCGCTGGGGCTAGCCGGCGATTCGAACGACGGTCATCGAGGCGTGGGCGCGCCACCCGCGTGGGCACAACTGCAACCGGTCGCGATCGTGCCCGCCATGAGCACGCTCTAGCAACCGGTATCGGTTCTGCCCCCGCTCCTGCCTCCTCGATGACTGCCGTTTTGGAGCCTGAGCGAGGGCCCTACGACCCCGCGCCCTCCGGCACCGGTGGACGATCGCGCCGAACGCGCATCGCGTTCACCGTCGCGCCGCCGAGGATGATGATCGCGACGGCGTAGAACCACAGCAGCACGATGAGGATGAACACGAGGGTCGTGCCGAGCTTGGCGAAGCTCGACACCCGTGAGAGATAGAACGGGAACGCATAGTCGACGACGCCGATGGTCAGGGTGGCGAGCGCCGCGCCCGGCCAGATCGCGCCCCAGGGCATCGCCCGGTTGGGCACCGCCCAGTAGATCAGGCAGAGGATCGCGAAGACGAGCACGAGCCCGGCGACGAGCGTGAGCGTGAAGACGAGACCGCGGACGTGGTTGAGGCCGAAGGGGAGCTGCTTCGCGCCCGAGACGAGGATGCTCTGCAGCGCGGGCACCGCGATGGTGGCGGCGATGAACACGATCGCCACCACCAGCATCGCCAGGGCAAAGCGCTTCTGCTCCAACCAGGAGCGGCAGCGGAAGTGGTAGATGCGGCAGAACGCGGTGTCGAGAGCGCCCCAGAACGACGCGCCGATCCAGACCGAGGTGACCAGCGCGGCGATCCCGATGCTCGTCGACGAGGTCTCCACGCGGTTGAGCGCGTTGGCGACGCTCTGCTCGGCCGCGCCCGGGAAGATCTTGCGCAGATCGCGGATCACGCTCTGCTCCAGCGCATTGCTCTCCACGATCTGACCGGCGATGAACAGGGACAGCAGCGCGAGCGGCAGGATCGACAGCAGCAGGTTGTAGGCGACCATGGCCGACTGCCCGGTGAGGTTGTCCTCGTACGCCTTCCAGTAGAAGGCGCGCATCGCGCGGCCGGCGTGGCGCAGCGGTGCGGGGGCGCGGCTCAGGTCGTTGACGCGGTGCGCGAGCGGATCATCTCGACGATCCGCTTGGAGTCGTGGGTTGCGGTGCCGTCGTCGTCGACCAGGACCGGGACCTT
>JAWVFS010000089.1:0-4661 GCA_033855795.1 Solirubrobacteraceae bacterium
ATCGACCTGCCCGGGGTCCTGCACGCCCTCAGCGATCCCCAGCGCCTGCGGATCGTCCGCACGCTCGCCGACGAGCCGGCCCCGCGCCGCTGCGGCAGCTTCAACCTCGACGTCACCAAGTCGACGCTCACGCATCATTTCCGCGTGCTGCGCGAGGCCGGTGTGATCGAGCAGCGCGTGGAGGGCACCGCCCGGCTGAATTCCTTGCGCCGCGAGGACCTCGATCAGCGCTTCCCGGGGCTGCTCGATGCCGTCCTCGAGTCGACACCCGTCACCTAGGTCTTCGTCAGCCCTCCGGCCCTTCGTCGGGGAACAGCCAGTGCGAGAGGCCGACGTCGCGATGGAGCAGCGTCGCCCTGGTGATGGCCGACGGGCCGATGTTCCGACGGACCTCGTCGAGCACGGCGTCGAGAGCGTCAAGCGACCGACCTTCGAGCGGGAGCTCGAGCTGTGTGCCGAGACCCCTGGGGTCGAGATTGGACACCGCCACCCCCACCAGCGTCAGTCCCCGGCGGTCGATCGTGGTCTGAGACGCGGCGAGCAATTCCCTCGCCGCCGCGAGGACCGTTCTCGTCGCCGCGGTTGCACCCCTCAGAGTCTGTGAGCGCGTGGCTCGGGAGAAGTCGGCGAAGCGCAACCGCAGCACGACCGTGCGCCCCGCCCGCCCCGATGCCCGCATGCGCCGCGTGACGCGATCGACGAGAGCAACGACGACCGCGTCGACGGCCTCGGGCGAGGTCGGCGCGCGCCCGAGGGCGCTCTGTGCGCCGAAGGAGCCTCGACCGCGACGAGGCCGAACCCCGCGTGGGTCGCGGCCATGGGCAAGAGCGTGCAGGTGCCGGCCCAGCGCGTGCCCGAGGATCGAGACGAGCGTCGTCTCCCCGAGCCGAGCCAGCTGCCCGACGCGGACGAGCCCCCAGTCGTGGAGCTTGGCCGCGGTCGCCGGTCCGACTCCCCAGAGACGCTCCACCGGGAGGGGATGCAGGAACGAGCGCTCGCCCGCGGGCGGGACCACGAGGAGGCCGTCCGGCTTCGCGGCCGCGCTTGCCATCTTGGCGAGGCTCTTGGTCCTGGCCACCCCGACCGAGATCGGCAGCCCGACCCGCTCGCGGACCGTACGCCGCAGGCGCGCGGCAATGTGGGGCGGGGTGCCCGAGATTGTCTCCAGCCCGCGAACGTCGAGGAACGCCTCGTCGATCGACAGCCGCTCGACCAGCGGCGCCGTGTCCTCGAAGATCGCCGCCACCGCGCGGCTGGCGTCGAGGTACGCCGACCAATGCGGCGAGACCACGATCGCGTGCGGGCAGAGCTCTCGTGCTCGGCGGCCGCCCATCGCCGAGCGAACACCGAAGGCCCGCGCCTCGTAGCTCGCGGCGAGCACGACACCGCCGCCGACGATGACGGGCTTGCCACGCAGCCGGGGCTCGTCGCGCTGCGCAACCGAGGCGAAAAACGCGTCGAGGTCGGCATGGAGGATCGTGGCCCGGCTCACACGAACATATGTTCGCAGACCGGCCGTACGATCCGGCCGGCATTTTCACCCCGTAACGATCGTGAAGTCCAGCGTGGCCGTCCTCGACCGGGTACCGGCGGCGTCGGTGGCCGTGATCGCGGCGCGGTAGGCGCCGGGGGCGAGCGCGCGCTCCCCGAGGCGGCCGCTGAAGGGCAGTCGATTCGCGCCGGCATGGGCCCGATGTGTCAGCGTGCCCTTGCGCGACGCCCGAATGCAGCTGCGCCCGCTCAGTCCCGGACGGCGCGTGACGCAGCGCCGTCCGGCGCTCACGCCGCGCTCGAGCCGCGCGACGTTGATCGATACGTTGGCGTTCTCGGAAAGCGAGTACCGAAGCTCCGTGCCGGCGGGTGTGCGCCGGGCGCTGAGGGCGGTCGGGACGGGCCCGACTCGGAAGCGGCGGCGCGTGAGCGACACGCGCGTGAGCCGCGGTGCGACTCGACGCGTTGCCGGCGCGACGCCCGGCGGACTCACGATCGACGTCGAGGGCGCCGAGGCCGTCGACGGAGGCGGCAGTGGCGGCGGCGGAGCCAACGGCGCCTGATAGGTCGCGGTGAGGGTGAAGTCGGTCGCCGGCACCGTGATGTCGTGCACGCGCGCCGCGCCGTCCGACCAGGAGACGAACTGGTACGTCTGGCCGCCGCTTTCGAGGCTATCGGGAGCGCTGACCGTTGCCTGGTACCCGATCGCCGTCGCCAGGGTCGCCGGCGACGTCACCCCCGTGCCGGAGTAGCTGAGCCCGACGCCGCCGGGCGAGCTGGCCAGCGTCATGTTCACCGTCTCGGGGTGCAGCGTGATGGTCTTGGTGTCCGTCCTGCCCTGGGAATCGGTGGCGGTCAGGGTCACCTCGTAGTAGCAGTTGGCGTCGTGGTCGGTCCGAGCCTGGAACACGGCCTGGGTGCCGCTGAACGTGCCCAGGTCGTGGAGGTGGGTGCTGTGGTGCAGGACGACGTGCCAGGACAGCGACGAGCCCGACAGCGGCCCGTCCTCCCCGTCAGTGCCCGATCCCTGCAGCTGGATGTACTGGCCGTCGCGGTACGTCGACCCGTCCGCCGGCGAGGCGATCGTCGCGGTCGGTGGCGTGTTGTTGCCGACCTGGATCCCCACGGAGTCCGAGGCGGTGTGGCCGTGACCGTCGTTCACCCGCAGCCGCGCCGTGTACGTCCCGTCCGCCGCGTAGGTGTGGCTCGGGTCGGCTTGCGTGCTGTGCGCGGAGCCGTCGCCGAAGTCCCAGTCGTACGCGAGCGTGTCGTTGTCGGGATCGGTCGAGCCCGATCCCGTGAACTTCACGACCAGGGGGTGCGGGCCCGATGTGGGCGTGGCGCTCGCGTCGGGGACCGGCGGGCCGTTGCCGGGCGTGTACACCCATTCGTTGACGCTGCCCGCCCCCGGGCTGAAGTTGCCGAGGTCGACGGAGACGAGGTTCCCGCTCGGCCCGCTCTCGAGATCCACTCCGTTCCATTGCGGGGCGAACTCCGCCACGTTCGCCACGTGCCCCTGGGCGTCGAACTCCATGCGCTGGACGAAGTGCCGCACGTAGTCGCCGAAGAACGCGCTCCCGGCATAGCCGGCCGGGTACGCCGAGCCCGTGTAGAGGGGCCCGCCGACGACGGCCGAGCTCGAGTTCGGGTGCTCGTAGTTGAAGTCGGGCAGGACGTCGGGGCTCGACGTCCCCTCGCGGGCATACTCCGTGGCGCAGCGCGAGTCGTCGCTGTAGCCGGGGGTGCGGATCGTGCCCTCGTAGCACGGCCACCCATAGTTGCGCCCGGGCTGCAGCAGGTCGATCTCCTCGCGCGTGTTCCAGCCCACGTCGCCGACGAGCGGAGTGGAACCGGGGCGCAGCGAGAAGCGGAAGGGGTTGCGAAAGCCCTTGGCGTAGAGCTTGGTGCAGACGTGATCGAGGTTGGTGTCCCCGGGACAGAAAGGGTGCCCGGACAGGCCCTGGCCGTTGCGGTCGACGTGGATGACCTTGCCGGCGAAGCTCTGCTCGTTGTAGACCCGGAAGGCTTGCGAATCGACGACGTTGAAGGCCGACGCGTCGCCGGAGCCGATCCACAGAGTGCCGTCGGGGTCCGAACGCACGGTGCCGATCGAGTGCGAGGCTCCCTCGGAGGGGATGCAGTCATCGCTGTTCGACGGCGCTCCGCACGCCCCGGCCGTGTCGGTCCCCAGGATCACCGTCTCCGGCGCGGAGGGGTTGACGAGCGTGTTGTCGGGGTTGACCGTCACGCGGGTGAGCCGCGACACCATGGGGGACAGGCTGTCCGGGCTCAGCGGATTGAGCTCGTAGGTGTAGAGCAGGTAGAGGTAGTGGTTGGTGGCGAAGGACGAGTCCGCGGCGATTCCCAGAAGGCCGCGGTCGGAGGGAGAGTTGACCTCGCCCGAGATGTCGATCAGCGGCGCCGGCAGCAGGTTTCCCGAGGCGTCGACCACCCGCACCACGCCGTCCTTCTCGGCGACGAACATCCGCCCGTCGGGTGTCCCGGTCACGGCGGTCGGACGGGTCAGCCCGCTCGCCAGCGTCTGCGTGCTGAAGTCGGCCGGCAGCGACCCCGAGGGGGTGGCTGCCTCCTCGTTGGACGCCGGGCTCTCGGCGCCGGTCGAGCTGACGGCGGTCACGCGATAGTCGTAGGTCGTGCCGTTCGCGACCGGACTGTCGGTGTACGACGGGCTCGAGGCCGGCAGCGCGCCGAGCGCTCCGGAGGGCCAGGTGCCGTCGGGATTGCGCCGGTACACGCGATAGGAAGCGACGTCGGTCGAGTTCGGTGGGTTCCACACGAGCGCGACTCCTCCCTGCGAGCCCAACGCTGAAAGATGCGAGGGCGGGTCGGGCGGCACGCCAGAACCGCTGCCGTGGCCGGTCTGGTAGCGCTGGAGGATCGCGGCGCTGCTCAACGCGACGGAATAGTTGGCCGGCTCGTCGACCGTGTGATCGGCTGAGTCCTGGTCACCGTGGCCGATTCGGAGCGTGTCCGTCGAGTTCAGTGCGCCGAAGCCCCCGGCGGGGCCGGCGAGAGTGCCCACCAAGGTGCCGTTGAGATAGAGCCGCAGCGTGTTGTCGCTGCTGCCGCCATAGGTCACGGCAACGTACGACCACGTCCCCACTGGTCCCAGCGTCCACGCCGGGACCCGCTCCTCCTGATTCTGGCGC